>JBEKQB010000086.1:0-2518 GCA_049520155.1 Candidatus Levyibacteriota bacterium | reverse complement strand
GATTTCCGACTCAATTTTACTTTGCGGGCCGTTCGTAATGGCGTAATGTGACCAAGTATGATTGGTAAAATAAATCAATCCGCTTGATTTTAACTGATTTACTTGGTCCCAGGTCAGCATATCGGGATTCCCGCCGACTAAACCGGTTGCTAACATTAAATTAGCTTTAATACTGTATTTCTGTAAAATAGGCAAAGCGTAAATGGCGTTATCAGCGTAACCGTCATCCATGGTTACCACGACCGGTTTTCCGGGTAGCGGCGAGTGGGTTAGAAGCGCATTAATTAATTCATTGGCCCAAATTGGTGTATAGCCGTGAGAAACAAGGTAAGCCATTTGCTGATCAAACATTCCGTTATCAACTGTTAAGGAAGTTTGTCCTAGTACTTTGGCTGCTGCTTCCGGCTGGATATGGTGATACATTAGAACGGGAACATGTAAACAGAAACCCGTTAACGGCACAGGAGCTGGCGTTACGGTTGCACTCGGATATCGACTAATTAGCGGCGTGTAGCGAAGCGGAGCAGAATAAGTTTTTGTCCTTAAAGAGAGGCTGTCCGCCGGCTGATATCGGGCTGCACGTCTTTGACTATTGGCAACAGAAAATAAACCCAAGCAAATCAAGATTAATAAACCCAAAAAAATAAATTTTATCCAGGGATTGTGAGGTTGCCACTGAACTTTTCTAGCCCTCTGTATTCTTTTAACCTTCGTTTTTCTTTTGAGCGCCATTTGTAAATTATAACATTAAAACTACGTTCCCATCAATCCTGTGATATAATTAGACTACAGCTCCTTAAAAAGCTGTTTTTTTATAAATATTTAATTTATGGATAACTTCCAATCTAACAAAATCAGGAACGTGGCAGTAATTGCTCATGTTGACCACGGTAAAACCACTTTGGTCGATTTTATGTTAAAACAATCGCATACTTTTCGGGAGAACGAAGCGGAAATGCAACAAACCACCATTCTTGATTCTAATCCCCTGGAAAGGGAACGGGGTATTACAATTTTGGCCAAAAACACCGCCATTTATTACAACGGTTACAAAATAAATATTATTGACACTCCTGGTCACGCTGATTTTTCCGGTGAAGTAGAAAGAACTTTAAATATGGCCGACGGGGCACTCTTAATTATTGACGCGCAAGAAGGACCGATGCCGCAAACTAAATTTGTTTTGCGAAAAGCCTTAGAACTCGGGCTTAAAATCATTGTCGTGATTAATAAAATCGACAAACAACTGGCTAATGTGCAAAAGACCTTAAATGAAACCAATGATTTATTCTTGGAATTGGCAACCGACGCTAAACATTTGGAGTTTCCCATTTTTTACGCCATCGGGAGGGAGGGGAAAGCCACTGCATCGCTTGAGAAATTGGAGAAGAGTGAAAATTTGGAGCCAATTCTAAACGAAATTATTGACTTTATTCCTCCCCCCAAAATCGAAGCAGGCAATTTCCAAATGCTGGTTTCCAATCTTGATTACGATGCCCATAAGGGAAAACATGCCATCGGACGGATTCACAGAGGAAATTTAATAAAAGGCCAAAGCTTAGTTTTAATTAACGCCGAAGGGAAAATTATTCCGGGCAGAGCGGAAAGCATCCGCTTAAGTCACGGGTTGAAAAAAATTGAAGTCGAAAAAGCCTCGGCTGGGGACATTGTTGATATCACCGGTTTCCCAACAATCTCAATCGGCGACACGATTACCGACTCTTCTAACCCTAAAGCGCTCCCGCGAATTTACTTGGAAGAACCAACTATCAAAATAGCGATTTCCGCCAACACTTCTCCTTTTGCCGGACGAGAAGGCAAATTTACCAACTCCCGACAAATTCTGGAAAGATTAATTAAAGAGTTGGAAACGAACATTAGTCTGCGCTTGGAAAAAGAAGGCGACAAAATGATTGTTTCGGGAAGAGGAGAACTGCACCTGGCAATTTTGATCGAAACCTTAAGACGAGAAGGATATGAATTCCAAGTTGAAAAACCGCAAGTCATTACGAAAATCGTTAATGGTGTTACGATGGAACCGATTGAAATCGCGATGATTGATGTCCCCGATGAATTTTTGGGAGTGATTACTTCCGAAGTGGGGACCCGAAAAGGCGAAATGATTAATATGTTCTCCGACGGAAAAGGCAACACAGAATTTGAATATAAAATTCCGTCCAAAAATTTGTTCGGTATCAGAAATGACCTTTTAACCAATACCAAAGGAACCGCTATCGTGAACATGCTTTTTTTAGATTATGAACCGATGTCACCGGCAATTTCCCAAATTCGCAACGGCGTTTTAATCGCTTCGGAGAGCGGAAGTGCTTTAAAATATGGTTTGAATAATGCTCAGGGTCGCGGTATTACTTTTATCGAACCGGGAACACAGGTTTACGAAGGCATGATTATCGGCGAAAACACCCGGCAGGATGATATCGAAATAAATGTGACTAAAGAGAAAAAGCAAACCAACATGCGTGCGTCGACCTCCGACGTCTCACTGGGCGCTCTAATT
>JBEKQB010000085.1:0-2638 GCA_049520155.1 Candidatus Levyibacteriota bacterium | reverse complement strand
ACTGGCCGGGTCACCTTTCAAAATTACATCAGCAGCCGGCACCTTCTCAACAGTTACCTCATCATTGGTGGTCTTGGTGGTCGTTACCGACCGAGTTTGGACAATATAAATTTGGTTTTTCTCAATTGCCCATTCAACATCTTGTGGAAAATAATAATGTTTTTCCAGTTTTTCGCCCAGTTTTGCCAGAGCGACTATTTGTGCATCGGAGATTTTTTGCCTAGCTCCTTCTTTCTCTGAAAGCTTAACTTCTTTATTTTTTGTTCCGACTTTCTTTAACATTTTATGTTGCAAGGAAAACTTTTTACTCATAATTGAAAAGTCGGATTTTAAGACTTCGTAATGGTCTGGATTTTCTTCTCCCTGCACAATCATTTCTCCTAACCCGTAAATCGCCTCAATCACAATTTTTGATTTATCGTTAGTGACCGGGTCAATTGTAAACATCACGCCTGATTTATCCGATTCAATCATTCTTTCAACCACCAAAGCAATACCAACTGCAATGTGGTCAAACTTCTGTTGGTGTCGGTAAAAAATTGCCCGTGCGTCAAATAACGACGCCCAACCTTGTTTAATTTTTTCCAAAAGCACTGCATCACCTTTGACGTTTAAAAACGTTTCCTGTGCGCCGGCAAATGAGGCATTGGCCAAGTCTTCAGCGGTTGCAGACGATCTAACAGCTACCAATGGGTATTCCAAAGCACCACCGAGTCTGTTATAAGCGGTCACAATTTGCTTGGTTAAATCATCGGAAAGTTTTCCTTGTCGGACTAGTTTCTTAATTTGCACGGAAAGTTTATCTAATGAAGTAGAACTATCAAACTTAGCGGTAGATAATAAATGTTTAATCTTAATATCGAGTTGGTTATCTTTGATAAATTCGTAATAAGCGTGAGACGTAACTACAAATCCGTTGGGGACAGGAAAACCGGCGTTAGCCATTTCACCGAGGTTTGCACCTTTGCCACCAACTAAAGCGACATCATTTTTGTCAATTTCTGTGAACCATGCAACGAATTTAGGCATTAAACTTATTATGGGAGAAATTTCCAAAATTATCAAGCGGCTTATTTAATAACTGTTTAGGTGATGCGTTCTATACCTCCCCTGATTTTACTAGTAATAGGGAGAATTATATTTCTTATACCCTTCGGCACGTGGGCATGGTAAAAAATTCGTAGACCAACTAATCTTACATCATTTGGATGTATTTGTTTTACTACATCACGGAACTCGTGAAAAGGAGCATACATTTCCTCGGGTAACAAGTCTCCACGATTTCTAATTTCTCTGCGAAAATTGTAAAGATTTCTAAATGTCTTACGATTAAATGGAACACCATCATGAAGATGGAATAGTGTGTTTGGATTTAAAGTTGGTACCGTGATGCCCAAAATGTGACCTTCTCGTTTTTCGAATACCTTTGGATCGACATCCACGGAAATATCCTTATGTTGAATACTATGAGGTGTTTCTTCAGAAGTAGACGTTCCAAAACAAATATCAAGTTTACAAGGCAATGCAGCTTCTCTTGCCATTTCAGTTGCTTCAGTAGCTCTAGCTCGGTCTGGGGAGAAGATTACAACATCTATGTCCTTGAGTTTCCCCTTATCAACTACAGAATCTAAAGATGGTGGATCTTTTGATATAGAGGCAAATCTTCCAAGCGAACCAACTAATCTTGCATCTATTCCGTAATTTTCGAATACGTCAAAAACTCTTGTTAAGCAATCTGCCATAATGGCTGGTTTATTTATTTCTCTGGACAAATCTAATTCAATAACTACTGCCATAGTTCGAGAATATACAGGGTTTTGATTCAAAAAGCAATCTAAGCGGATTTTTTCAGCGGATAATCTTTCGCTTCGATAATTTGGACGTCCGGAACTTTTTTGTACTTTGAATTCTTAACTAATGTTGGCTTTCCATCTTTTTCAACCACATAGTAACAAAAACCCTGCATTTTTTTTACTGCCTCGTAGTCCGCATGACCAGGCATTGAAACCGGATTGGCTTCGTCAAAATTAACAGGGGAGTCATCGGCAGTTACAAAATAAGTTTTGGAAATATTTACGACTAAGTGTCCCCATTCCGATGGAATATAGATATGATCTCCCGGTTTAACGTGAACCGCAAAGACTTGCTCTATTTCGTCATCAATCGGGTTTCCGTCGGCGTCAACTGCCCGTTTCTGCAAAAGTGCAATCCCTTCGCCAAAAATTATCCAATAGGTTTCGTCAAGTTTACCGACATGATAGTGTCCGTAGGTCTTTATATACTCTCCGCCTATAGTTCCCGGTTCCCAAATAGTAATGTTTCTTTGAGAGCTTCCACCTCTAACCATGTGGTACTGAATTTCCGGACCCTGCGCAGTTGGATACATCAAAACCTCCCGCATTTTTTCGTAGGTTCTGGGTGCGTAATGCTTAGTAGAAAAATCTTTACTCATTTTTCTCCTCTTTCTATTTTTCTTTGCTCTGGTGTCTCATCAGGTCTTTTGTAATCATCTTCAAGTCGTAAAGTCGTTCCTTTCTCTGGCGTTGAAAATTCAATAATATCACAGTCTGTAATTCCACATAAACGATGCCTTTGACCAATTAATGTTGTGTAACCTTTCCCCGGCGTTAATATTGTT
>JBEKQB010000084.1:0-2681 GCA_049520155.1 Candidatus Levyibacteriota bacterium | reverse complement strand
TTCCCCAGCTGTAGTGCTGACTTGTGGGTTGGCAATTTTTTCTAGCGTTTCCTGTACTTCTTGCAATTCTTGGGTGCTTTCTTTCGTACGTTGTAAGCGGGCGGTTTCAAACCTAACAATGTCACGCATTGTCGGTATCGGGAAGCTGACTAATCTTGTCGTCGTCCTGGCCAAGATTGCCGGTTTGAATTGAATGGTAGTTTGCGGACGCTGGGCGACTTGCGTCGTCTGACGGTTATCCGCTGCTTCATTTGTTATATTATTTTGTAGAATTTGGTTAATGGTTTGTAAATGCTCGGCGCTACTACTTGATTGCGTATACGACCTTTGCTCAATTGGCTGCTTTATTTCTTGCCGTTGAGAAGAAATAGTAGTCATTCGGTTAATACTGCTTTCTCTTTGCCCTGCAGCATTCTCCCGTGGTATTTCACGGGCTTCTCCGGCAGGGAACTGCCCGGTTGGCAGGGGGCTCGGTGGCGTAGATTTTTTAAAGAAGGAAAAACCATTATTGATAACGCGATTTTGGAAGTTATTGAGCTGTCCGAGCATTGGCGCTTTCCCGAATTCATATTTTGCGAGGAAATCAAGAAACAATTGTAACAGGATAAAAGGCATCAGGATTGCTACCCACAACATCAAAAGAGCAACGACAAATTGAATAAAGGTATCAGGATAATTAAGACTGTTTGTCAGGCTTAATTGTTGCCCCGGACCACCTACAAGAATACTAATAGCAGTTTGGTAGACAGCTGGTGGCGTACCGAAATTAAAATTCAGGCCAAGACTACTAGGACTAGTAGGACTTGTATTCTTCCAAATAATCACTATCGCGGATAGAAATAGAGCGAAAAGCGGAGCATATAATAACCACCTTAAGAATTCAATTAGCCATACTTTCGCCGTGTTTCTCAGCGGGAAATACAAAGCAATAATCGGATAAAGCGGAGAGACCACAAGGAAAAACCACAAGATGATCTTTCTAACTGTAAGGATACACCCAATCACATAAAAAGTAACGGCGCTTAGTTTAATCAGTAGTAGCGAAATAAAGGCCGATTCATCAAAAGCAATACCGGTCAGCCTATATCCCACAAAATCTTTGGCAGAATTTAGAAAGGAGATATTGACGATATCTTTACCGATGATGACTCCGTTTGGACTGGCAACGTGAAAGAAAAATACCTGAAAAATATCCGCTATCTCATAAAGAAACCTAGCAATGGCAAAAGAGAAGGTAATAAGTATCAACGCCAAAATAAACTTTCTTGTAAATACCAGAACGCCTACATTGCTACCACCGCTAATAACGATAAGGAAGGCCGCACCTAGAATGACCAGTATTAGCATTGCATAAACAATATTTCTTATCGCGGCCCAAATGTTTGTCAGGGCTGTATCCAAATAGTCCCATTTGTAATTGACGAGTGTCCAATCCATAAAATTTTCGGCCCGAGAAACCGTTTGCCCTAAAAATGTCACCGTTGGATCCTGAACCCAACTGCCCGCGGAAGGAGTAGGAGATGGAGCTAGGGTAGGCTGTGTCTGCGCGAAAGCAGTCGGAATCGATAAAGGAGAGCGGGGAGAAAATGACTTTCCCGTAAGTAAGGGCAAAAAGAAAAGTAAGACTGTGATAATAATGAAAAGGCAGCGTTTCATTCTGTTAATGGCCAAACCCCGGAATTTGTAAGATATTCACCGCAATCACCTCAATAAAAACAAACGCAAAAATTGCTAATAAAATCCCGGTGATTGAGGAATAAAGGTACTTTTTGCCTTTTTCCAGTTGCGTGGGGTTGCCGGCAGAAGTGAGAATCAGGTAACCTGCATAGATAATGCCGAGTAAAGCGATGCAACCTATAAGCGTCAAGCCAATACCGTAGAATTTCCCGACAAATCCAACCGGATCATTGGGAATACAGCCAAAATCAGTCAGTGTTTCCGTTGGTAAGCAGTTCATCTATTATTACCGTAGCATATTTTTAGCAAAGATAAAAGGTGTTGAAAGAGTTTGACGTTTTTCCGCCAGATATAGGTGGTTGCGGTTTCTGGCGGAAGGGGGGAGATTCGAACTCCCGGTAGTCTTACGACTACAAACGCTTTCCAAGCGTTCCGATTAAACCGCTCTCGCACCCTTCCTCGTGCTTAATATTATAATTCAACTTTGAGCTGAATACCAGAAGTTAGATGTCAGTAGTCAGGAGCTGTCTGGCTTCTTGCCAGACTTTTTTATCCGAGGAATAAGTTAATCTTTTCTCAACTTCCGTTTCCAGCAGCCATTCGACATTTTCCATCTCCGTGTCGTGCTTCGCGATGTCGCCCGAGAAATATTCCATTAAAAAATAATAGACGGTTTTATGAACCCTTTCGCCTTTGAAAAAAAACCAATAATCAACCGGCTTTAATAATTTAATAATTTTGCCTTTGACTCCGCTTTCTTCTTCGACTTCGCGTAGAGCTGTCTGCTCCTTTTTTTCCCCTTTGACGTGGTCGCCAATTAAGCCTTTGGGGAAAACCCAACCGTGATGTTGGGAGTGTTGGCAGACCAAGATTAAGTTTTGCCCGTTTTGTTTCTTAAAAACAATTCCACCGGCGGAAAATTGCAATTTCATTTTATGCCTCCACTTTCGAGAAAAGATAACTGCCGATAATTAAAACTGTCGCAGAAATTATAATAAGGACTG
>JBEKQB010000083.1:0-2699 GCA_049520155.1 Candidatus Levyibacteriota bacterium | reverse complement strand
TGGCTTTTTCGTCGAGCTGATATTTCTTGATTAATTCTTTCGGCATGCCGGGTTCTCCAAATGTATCTTTTAATCCGATAAATTCAACTGGCGTTGGTTTTTTCTTGGCCAAAATTTCGGCAATAAGTCCGCCTAATCCGCCGGCAACTTGGTGGTCTTCAACCGTGATGACCGCTCCGGCTTCGGTTGCTAACTTAACAATAGTTTCTTCATCAACGGGTTTAATGGTAGAAACGTTGGCAACTAGCACTTCGGTTCCGGACTCTTCCAAGTTCTTGGCGGCCAGCAGTGCGTAATAAACAAGGTAACCGGTGGCAAAAATGACTGCTTTGGGTTTTTCGCTCGCCCAGTACACCTGAATCTTTGTATCAAAAGGCGTTTCGTTGGTTGTAATCATCGGTGTTTTCTCACGACTTAGCCTCAAATAAACCGGGCCATCAATCTTTGCCGCTTCCAGTGTGGCTTTTTTGGCCTCGATGGCGTCGCAAAGGGAAAAAATAGTCATTCCCGGCAGTGTTCGCATAATCGCGATATCTTCAGTTGCCTGATGGGTTGCTCCGTCCGCTCCGGTTAAAATTCCGGCATGGTGTCCGGCGATTTTAACATTGGCTTGGTTGTAGGCAACGGTTGTTCTGACAGTTTCTAAATTTTTACCGGGAGAGAAAACTGCGTAAGAAGTCGCGAAGGGAATTTTGCCGCTGACTGTCAGGCCGGCAGCGATTGCGACCATATTTTGTTCGGCCACCCCGACTTCAAAAAAGCGCTCGGGAAATTTTTGGGCGAATGCCTCAACTCTAGTTGATTCAGCTAGGTCTGCAGTCAAAACGACCACATCGGGATTTTACTCACCAAGCTCCACCAAAGCCTCTCCGAAACCGTCCCTCACCGCTTTCAACTCAACGGTTTCTTCAAACAGCCGTTTATTTAATTTCAATTCCTCGTTTAACATATTCTTTATTCTTTTTTCCGCAAAACATTAATTAATCCTTAATCATTTATCGCTAATCATTGTTGGTTGATTCTTCCCTGCAAAGTCCGCAGTTCCTGTAAAGCTTTTTTGGCTTCTTCTTTGTTTGGCGGCTTGCCGTGCCAGGCAACTTTATTTTCCATAAACGATATGCCTTTACCTGGAATAGTGTTGGCAATAATTACGCTTGGTTTTGCAAAAATTTCCTGGGTATTTCTAACAGCTTCAACAAACTGCGTGATGTTATTCCCGTCGACTTCAATTACATTCCAGTTAAACGCTTCGTATTTTGCTTTTAGTGACTCAAGCGGCATAACATCTTCGGTAAAGCCGTCGATTTGAATATTGTTGCGGTCAATGACCAGAGTTAAATTACTTAATTTATTTTTACCGGCAAACATTACCGCTTCCCAAGTATTGCCTTCGTCCTGTTCGCCATCGGAGGCAATCACGTAAGTATGATAATCTTTATGGTCCAGTTTTGCCGCCAGCGCAACACCGATTCCCTGAGAAATGCCTTCGCCCAACGGCCCTGAGGTAGTCTCAAGCCCGGGAAGGGAGGTGCGGTGGGGGTGGCCCTGTAAGCGCGAATCAATTTTGCGCAAAGTTTTCAGCTCGCTAATTGGGAAATAGCCGCTCATTGCCATCAGGGCGTAGCGGATAGGACAAATGTGGCCATTGGAAAGAATTAGTCTATCCCGGTTTGGCCAATTTGGGTCTTTCGGGTCGTGTTTTAAAATGTGGAAGTAAAATGCGGTAAAAATGTCGGCCATTCCCAAAGCACCGGCAGTGTGTCCAGAACCAGCCTCCAAAAGCATTTCAATAACCAGTTGACGGGCCTGATTGGCTTTTAGTTCCAAATCTTTTAATTTCTCGTCGGGCAGTCCTAAATCCATGACATTATTAGCATGAATTAAATCGCCAAAAATTACAAGTCCGGTTGATTAGTGTTTTCTTAAAGGAGCCGTTCTTTTTGGAGGAAGAGATGCACTAATTGCTTTAAACACCGGAGTGCTGCGGGCAAATATATTATCGGGATGATCCCTATTTAGCTCAGGATGTCTTTCAAGATATTTTTGTTCAGCAGTAACCAATCGATTGTTAAATTTATTAAGCTTCTCTGAACTATAAGCTTCTCCTCGGGCGATACTAAGTCTTAATTTAAAATAGCGCATAAATAAAGATTTGTATCTTAGATAGTGATCAAGAGTCGCCGGGTCTTCCTTTTTAAATTTATCGATTAGCGAACGATCCATCGCCTCAGGAGTAACGATAAGCGGTACGGGCACGGCGGGTTTTTCATGAATCACTCTTGGAACATATCTTTCGTGAGCTAATGGCAACATTTTGCCTCCTGGCATATGGTGGGGTTGATTCTCTTTACCGTATCTAACTGGCATATTTTAGAGGCAGGTAGAGGGATGATAGCACAACAAATTAAGATTGTAAATACAATCTATTCTTGACATCTCAAATTGCGTGGGGTATGGTAGAAATATGGGAGAAATAGTTAATTTTCCTGTTCAGCCGCGACCAGAAGCGCCCCATGATGCTAGAGTGGGACGTGGTCTTTCTGATCGAATAAAGCAATGGGCAGCAAAAGCAAAAGAAACAATTGATAACGTTCTTGTGCCGCGTGTTCCTCCTCCAAAAGACGGCACCAAACCTCTTAGACCATTCTAAGCTAATTTCCTCTGGTAGTTTTTTGATGAGTGTGAGAAAATAGTTTGTT
>JBEKQB010000082.1:0-2824 GCA_049520155.1 Candidatus Levyibacteriota bacterium | reverse complement strand
GCTCCCGGTCTTGCTCCCGAAATTTGGTCGGCAATGTGCACAATCACCGATTCCATCGAAGTAAATGGTTTATCTTCGTGATGCTCAGCCACGCAGCTCACAATTAAGTCGGGTATGCCGTGCTTTTTTAAGAAATCCACGCCCAGCGTCACGTGGCTGCCTTCACCTTCCAATACTTTTCCGATGTCATGGAATAAACAACCAAGCCTAACAATGTTGACATTGGCTCCGACTTCTTCGGCGATATGCACGCCAATTTTTACATCTTCCAAAGTGTGGATGATGAGGTTTTGTCCGTAGGAGGTTCTGAATTTAAATCTGCCTAAGACTTCGATAATTTCTTTGGAAAGGTTATAAACGCCCGCTTCGTGAGTGAGCTTTTCTCCTTCCTCAAACATTATTTTTTCGACTTCTTTTTTGGTTTCCGCCACCAGCTCTTCAATTCGGAACGGCTGGACTCTAGTGTCCTTAATGAGTTTTTCTAAAGCGCGTCTGGCAACTTCTCTACGGACCTGGTCAAAAGACGAAAGTCGAATAATGCCTTCTTCGTCTAAGTCAACATCCACGCCGGTGGCTTGCTCAAAGGCACGAATATTTCTACCTTCTTTCCCGATAATACGGCCTTTGATTTCTTCGTCAGGGATTTTGACAATCGAGACGGTATATTCGGCGATATAATTGACTGCGCCAAAACGCATACTGTCCATTAAAATTTCCTGTGCTTTTTTATCGGCAGTTGTCTTGGCTTCGTCTTCCCGTTCTTTGATGATTTTAGCCACAGCCTTAGTTTCATTCTGCTCAACCTGTTCAAACAGTTGTTTTTTTGCCTGTTCGGGGGTTAAACCGGAGACTTTTTCTAGCTTCTCCTGATACTTATCCTTAAGCTCTTGAAGTTTCTTTCTTTCTTCCTCCAGTCTTTCCTCTCTGTCTAAAAGTTTTTTTTCTAACTGTATTAAATCTTGATTATCTTGTGCCATAAATTTGAAGACAAAAGGGAGTTCCTAACCTTAAGAGGTTTACGCAACAGTATATGGTATGAACAAAAATTTCTCCATATAATTTCCTTTTGTCTTCTCTATTATACTATTTTGCCAAAATTTGGTCAACCACTTCTTTAACCGTATCCCAATCAAAACCTTTGCTGGCCAGATAGCGTCCGAGCTTTTCTTTAACTTTGAATTTATTCGACTGATCGTGAATGGTTTTGAGTTTTTTTTCTGCGAGCCTTAATGCCGAATCTTCATCTTGATACTTAATACTAGATTCTTGATTCTGAATTAGCTCGTCGCTAATTCCCTTCTGTTTTAACTCAAATTTGATGACTCTCCAGGCTTTCGGTTTTAATAAAGTCCGTTGTTCTACCCACCAACGGACAAACTCCTGATCATTGAGAAATTTATCTCTGGTTAAACTCTGAATAATGCGTTCTGAAGTAAGACTGCCACACTTTTTCTTAGCAAGATAATCCCGCAATTCTTTTTCACTTCGGGGTCTGAACGACAGAAAGCGGACCGCGGCTTTGTATAATTTTTCAAAATCGTCCATTAGCTATTCTTTGGTTTCGGTTCCCACTTCAACGGGAGCTCCGGAGGTTTTACTTTTCACCATTATTTCTTCGACAATTTTTTTGGCCGTGTCCGGTTTTTCTTTTAAGAAAATCATCGCTGCTTGTTTACCTTGTCCAAGCATTATTTCGCCGTATTTAAAGAATGCGCCGGACTTTTGCACGATACCCATTTCGACTCCGACATCCATAATACCCCCTTCCCGAGAAATTCCAGTGTCACCCATCACATCAAATTCGGCAATCCGAAACGGTGAAGAAACTTTATTTTTAACTACTTTGACTCTGTGCCTACTGCCAACAACTCTGTCACCTTCTTTAAGACTTTCGATTTTACGGATATCCATCCTCACCGACGAGTAGAATTTAAGTGCCAACCCACCGGTGGTTGTTTCGGGGTTGCCAAACATGATGCCAATCTTTTGTCGGAGCTGGTTTGTGAAGATAACCACGGTTTTTGACTTGGAAATTACCGCCGTTAACTTTCTTAGGGCTTGCGACATTAACCTAGCTTGAAGTCCCATCATGGAATCTCCCATCTCGCCTTCAATTTCCGCACGTGGTACTAAGGCTGCTACTGAATCGATGACTAAAACATCAATTCCGCCTGAACGGATTAAACTTTCGGCAATTTCCAAAGCTTGTTCACCAGTATCCGGCTGAGAAATTAATAACTCGTCTAGCTTAACTCCGATGCGCTCCGCCCATAACGGGTCAAGCGCGTGTTCGGCGTCAATAAAGGCGGCAACACCGCCATGCTTTTGCGCTTGCGCAATAATTGATAAGCAAACTGTGGTTTTTCCCGAAGCTTCCGGACCGTAAATTTCGATGACTCTGCCTCTTGGCACTCCACCTACTCCGAGTGCTAAATCCAAGGGAAGACAGCCTGTGGAGATAACCGAAACGTCAAACTTTTGGCCGGTGTCGCCAAAGCGCATAATCGAACCGCGACCGTACTGTTTTTCAATCTGCTCCATCGCCAATTTAACTGCTTCTAGCTTTTGCCTTCCTTCCGAAGGTGCGTTTGAGGTTTTCTGGTTTTCCGAATTACTATGTCTTGCCATAAGGCCATTTTAGCAATTTTATGTTAAAATACAAGATGTCAAACGGGGTGTAGTTTACCGGTAGAATGCGCGCATGGGGTGCGTGTGGACCGAGTTCAATTCTCGGCACCCCGACTGAAAGTAAATTGAATTGACTTTGCCTGCAACTCTAGGATATAATCCTTTTCTATGATAGTTGAAGGTGCACCGACCGCAA
>JBEKQB010000081.1:0-2841 GCA_049520155.1 Candidatus Levyibacteriota bacterium | reverse complement strand
CCTCTGACATCTGCAATGTGAATGCAGCGCTCTACCGCTGAGCTACAAGTCCTTGCCTAGATCTTAGCATAAATCACTCTCATTGACAAAGCTACCTAAACTTGGGAGAATAAATAAATGGAGATTATCCGCAAAATTTATGCTTTTCTAATTGATGGGGTTGAAACACTTTTAATCGCCGCGGCCATCTTTTTAGTCATTTATGCTTTTCTTTTTCGCCCGTTTAACGTCGACGGACAATCAATGTATCCGAACTTTCATAACGGCGAATATGTTATTACTAATCTAATTGGCTTTGAAGACTTTAAAATTTATCATGCTAACTTTGGCACTCTAAAACTTGGTGACGTTGTCGTTTTTATCGCTCCGCCCGATCCAACCAAAGATTACATTAAAAGAGTGATCGGCGTACCCGGAGATAAAGTGATGATAAAAGGCGGCAGCGTCTACCTTAACGGCAAATTGCTGAACGAAAGTGCGTATCTAAATTCTGATATAAAAACCTATGAAGGAGCTTTTTTGGCCGAAGGACAAACAGTAACCGTTCCCGAAAATGAATATTTCGTTCTAGGTGATAACCGGGCGGAAAGCTCAGATTCAAGGACTTGGGGTTTTGTCACCAAAGACGAAATTGTGGGAAAATCATTACTGGTTTATTGGCCGCTTGATCGAATAAGATTAATCGAAAACCCTTATTAAACCGTTTTACTAAGAAGATTGTAAATTTCTTTAATCTTTGGTCCGGTCACATCTACATCACCTTTTTGAATAATTACCATTTTAACTTGTGCCCTGGTTTGAGAAATGGAAACTTGACTAAATCCTTGATTTTCCTCCAGATTTTTAGCCATTTCATCGAGTTCCGGTACCCATAACTTATGTGTAGTGGTGCGAGGTTCTTTTTGTTGAATTTCTCCTTTTGCTTGCCTGGCCATTTCTTCAGTTTCTCGAACTGTGCTGCTTTCTCTTAAAATTTTCTTGAACAATTCAAGCATCAACTTTGGATCACCCAAAGAAATTAGCGGCCGAACATGTCCTTCGGTGATTACTCCTGCAACCAATGCATCCTTAATCGCGTCAGGCAAAGATAATAAGCGGATGGTGTTGGAAACAGTTGGAGCGCTTTTACCGACCTTTCTGGCGACTTCATTAGTTCCCAAACCAAATTCGTCAATTAATCTTTTGTAGGCCTGCGCTCTCTCAATCGGATTTAAATCTTCTCTCTGCACATTTTCGACGATCGACATTTCTAGCATGCCCTGTGGTGTAGTTTCTTTTACAACCACCGGCACTCTTTCCAGGCCTAGTATTTTCGCCGCTCTCCAACGTCTTTCTCCAGCGATAATTTGATACCCAGCCGGAGTTCTGGCAACTACAATCGGTTCTAAAATTCCCTGTTCCCGGATTGAATCAACCAGCTCCTGAAGTGAATCAGGGGAAATAATACCTCTAGGTTGTAGGGGATTCGCCTGTAAAAGGCTTGTTTCTAGCTCTATAATATGTTGTTGATTATCCATTTAATACTTCAACGACTCTTTTGCCGTTTAGCCTTTTAAATAACACTTTTCCAGCTTCCAGAGCAAAAAGTGTAAAGTCTTTACCCATCGAGACATTTTTGCCGGCATGAAAATTAGTACCTTTTTGCCTAACCAGAATGCTTCCTGCGAGCGCTTCATGTCCACCATAAATCTTAACACCTAAGCGCTTGGCTCTTGAATCTCGATTCCCTTTGACTGCTCCCTGTGCTTTTGTATGTGCCATATTTAAATTTCTAAAATCTGCTTCCTAATATTGTGAAAACTGGCTTTATTTTAACTTGACTTTTCACGAACTGTCAAGATATCAAAAAAGGTCAATTAAGATTTCTTCGTGGCAGTTTTTACCGCATTGCGAGATTTCACTTCGCTCAACTTACCAGTGGCTTTTCTGACTGGTTTTTCTGTTTTTACTCCACCGATTTTGCCAATTTGTACTTTCGTGAGAGCTGCGCGGAAACCGGTTGTCCTTCTGTATCTGACTTTAGACTTAAACTTTGAGACTCGCACTTTCTCTCCCCGAATATTTTCCAGAATTTTCCCCTCTACTTTTTCACCTTTAATAACTGGCTTACCGACTTTAACTTCACCATCAGAGACTAAAAGCAACACCTCTTCAAAACTAATCTTTCCGTTTTTACCGGAAATTCGATCAATTTCAATGATATCGCCCTCAGACACTTTATATTGTTTTCCTCCGGTTCTTATCACTGCGTAGTTCATATATTCAGGAATTATAGCAAATTTTCTACTTAATTTCTAGGATCTCTTGCCGATGACCTTTATTGATCGCCGCAAGAAAACCGAGAAAAATAAAATTTGACAAAAGCGAACTGCCTCCGTAGGAAACAAACGGCAAAGTTACGCCCACGATCGGCAGAATGCCGATATTCATAGCGATATTAACAAAAATTTGTATTAAAAAACTAAAAAAGATAATAGCGGCAAACACTTTAGAAAATTTATCGTCGGAATTTATAAAGATAATGTAGATTTTGTAAAGAATACAGGCAAAACAAATTAACACGATAAGTACTCCGATAAAACCGAGCTGTTCCGAAATCGTAGCGAAAATAAAATCGGTATGTCTTTCGGGCAAAAACCGCAGTCCCGATTGAGTCCCCTGTCCCAAACCTCTTCCCATCAGCATGCCCGAACCAACCGCAATCACCGATTGAATAACATTATAGGAAGTGCCTAAAGGATCTTTTCCTGGGTCAAGAAAGGTTAGTATCCTTTGCCTTTGATATTCATGCAATAGTCTCCAGACCAGTGGGAAAACAGCCAGCAAGGGAAGAATGAGGCC
>JBEKQB010000080.1:0-2852 GCA_049520155.1 Candidatus Levyibacteriota bacterium | reverse complement strand
TTTGTCACCGATACCGGTTCTTTAGCCAAGATTTTCGTTTCCTACTACCCCGCAAATAATGGAGCGAATTCCAACACTCTGATTGCTTGTTTTATACCCAAGTCTCAATCTGGTCAGAAAGACCCGTTGACAAAATGGGCTGTAGATGGCGTAACTGCCGGTGGAGATGGCAGCGGAAGTGGTGCCGGTGACTGTATAAGCAACGGCGGGACAAAATCTTGCTACTGGTGTACAAAGTAAACCTCAAGCTATTTTAATTTGATATACTATTTTCAATGCTTTTATTATTGTTTATCCTCGGCCTTTTTATTGGTTCCTTTTTGGGAGTGCTGGTTGACAGGCTGCCACGCAACGAAACGGCAATTAAGGGGCGTTCGCGCTGCGAATTTTGCCATAAAGAACTTCGGTGGTTTGATTTAATTCCGGTTCTGTCTTTTGTTTCCACTAAAGGTAAATGCCGGTACTGTCATAAATCCTTAAGTCTCTTCTACCCTATTATTGAGATTTTCACAGGGATATTGTTTGGATTGACTTACATATTTTTAATTTCTAATTTTCAATTTTCAATTTTCAATGAATTCTTCAATTTTCAATCCTTAATCATTAATCCTCTGTCGTTAATTACGCTGACTTATTATTTGGCTATCGTTTCCGGTTTCATCGTGATTTTCTTTACGGATTTGAAATACGGAGTCATCTTAGATAAAATCTTGCTGCCGCTGATTATTGTTGTCTTGGTTTACTTGCTTATCTTTAATTCTCAATCATTAATTCCTAATCTTGTCTCTGGCATTTCGGCTTTTTTGTTTTTTTTAGTTGTCGCCTTAGGTTTTAAACTAATCAGGCGGAAGGAAGGGATGGGCGGTGGAGATATTAAACTCGCTTTTACCCTGGGTCTGTTTCAGGGCTTTCCTAAGATTATTCTCACGTTGTATTTAGCTTTCTTGACAGGGGCGATTGTGGGTATCATACTTATTTTATGGAAGAAAAAAAGTCCCAAAAGCACTTTTCTACCCTTCGGTCCGTTCTTAATTTTAGGCGCGTTAGTTGGTCTTTTTTGGGGAGATTTAATTCTACCAAAGCTTTTCCCGCTTCTGGGGTTTTAAGGCCTGGCACCGGATTCACTCTCATCGAGCTTCTGGTTGTAATTATCATTTTGGGTATTTTAATCGGGATGATGCTAGCCATTCTAAATCCGATTGCCCAAATTGAAAAAGCTCAGGATGCACAGCGTATGCACGATTTAAAACAGTTGCAAACGGCGTTAGATAGCTACTACAACGATGATAATTATTATCCTATACAGCCTCTTTCGGCTCTGATTACGGCTAAAAGCATACAAGCAATTCCCAATGATCCAGCCGTTTCGTCGAGCTGGCCAAATTATGCATATCTTAATGATTCAAGTAATAATCCCCAATGGAATGTTCTTTTTGCCAAGCTGGCTTTTCCGTCCTCCTCTTCTTCCTCCTGCCCTTTAGCGCAATTAGAAGATTCAAGCGGCAACACTTGTCTTCCGCCAAACTACTCGTCTCTAGGCTATAATTACTGTGTAATTTCCGGAAATGTTGACTGCGACTTAATTACGTCTCCGTCCACGACGCTTTCCCCTTTGCCGATATTTACGCCTCCAACTCTTACTCCTATCCCAATCCCAACTTCGCCACCAACGCCAACACCTCCACTTATGCCGACACCAACACCCCATCCCTTTTATTGCTCTTGTAGCACGGCAATCTACTGGATAGATTTAACCATAAAAGATCCAACCAAGCAGTGTTTAGTTGAGCAACCAGATTCCAACCCGGATAGCAATTTTGATCGATATTGTAGCTATGATCCTGATACGCAAAGTTGCATTCGTCCATGTTCACAGCCATAATGTAATTATGGAGATAGAAGTGAAAAATAAAGGATTTACCCTATTAGAAATGATTATAGTGATAGGGATATTGGGAATTTTGGCGGTGGGGGCAATAGTGGCCTTAAATCCTTTAGCGCAATTTGAAAAGGCTAACGACGCCAGAAGAAAGTCGGATTTGGCACAAATCCAAAGAGCTTTAGAGACGTATTATCAAGACCATAATCAATACCCCACCAATACAGATTCTTATCAAATTGACGGAGTTCCCTGGGGAAGTAGCTGGCAACCTTATATGAATGTTCTCCCGGAGGACCCAACTTCATCCAAACATTATGCTTATTACTCCCCTGATGGGCAATCTTATTATATTTA
Organism: Candidatus Levyibacteriota bacterium; assembly: GCA_049520155.1. Lineage (GTDB taxonomy): Bacteria > Patescibacteriota > Microgenomatia > Levybacterales > UBA12049 > DATKGX01. The sequence goes on along the minus strand of JBEKQB010000080.1, from coordinate 616 downwards.
TGCTAGTCTAGACAGGGTGGATACTTCCGATCAGTGTCAGGGTTCCGCTCCGTGCGGAAGTACAACGGTCTGTGGAGGCGGAAAGTGTAACTATGGAGTATCCAGTCCGAATGTGACGCCATAACAAGATGCAAAAATTAAGATTAAAAATGCAAAATCGCCGCAAGGGATTTACGCTAATAGAGCTTCTAATTGTCATCGCGATTATTAGCGTTTTGGCCACGCTTTTAATGGTCAATTTTATCGGCGTTAGGCAAAGAGCCAGAGATGCACAAAGAAAGTCTGATTTAAGACAACTGCAGTCGGCGCTGGAGATTTACCGTTCGGACAACGGCAGCTATCCACATGGGTCATCAAGCGTAGCAGATATATTCCTGTGTCCTAATGGCACTACGTTGTGTACTGGTTCTACGTATTGTTTTGGGAACAATCCAACTTGTTCAACAATTTATATGCAGAATATGCCGGTCGATCCAAGTGGTAGTGGTTATTATAATAACGGCAACTATTTCTATCAGAGCGATGGGTCAACTTATACGCTCGGTGCTTGCCTTGAGAATAGTGGAGATAATCAAGCAGTTTCAAATAACCCCGGTAGCGGAACTGGTTGTACCTC
>JBEKQB010000079.1:0-2906 GCA_049520155.1 Candidatus Levyibacteriota bacterium | reverse complement strand
TTAACGCGATGTCAATTTCTTCCATAATTAAGATTTAAGTCTTTCCACAGTAATAGACTCTCCTTAACGGCTCTTAAGATTACTCTTAAATTCCCGCCGCTTTGATTGCCGTATATCCGCGGATAATGGCTCACTTCCACCTGCACGATTTTTAAATGCGCTTTTTGGGCTTTGGCTAAGATCTCAGTCGTAATCATCGCCCCTTCCGACTGGAAAGGTAAGATTTTATTCAAAGCTTCTTTTTTGAAAAGCTTAAAGCCGCAATCTATATCTTTAAAATGAAATCCGAAGAGCACCAAATCCCAAACTTTTAACATATTCATTAAAAGATGCCGGAAAGGATTATCCAATCTCCTTTTTCTAAAACCGATCACCATGTCGGTGTTTTCAATTCTTTCCAAAAATTTGGTCACTTCCGAAAAGTCGAACTGCCCATCGCCATCATTAAAAACAACCAGGTTGTATTTAGCTCTGGCGAAACCGGTCTTAAGTGCCGCGCCATACCCTCTATTTTTTTCGTGAGAAACAACGCTTAGTCTTGAATCTTGTTTGGCTAGTCTTTGACCAATTTCCGGGGTTTTATCCGCTGAGCCGTCATCAACCATGATTATCTCCCATTTGTCGGCCACTTTTTGAGCGACCGGAATAGCTTTTTTTATCACGTCTTCGATGTTATCCTGCTCGTTCCAGAAGGGAAAGAAGATTGATAATTCCGGCACTTTATGCATATTTTTTGTTTAACTGAATTATACCAGCAAAAAGAGCCAGGACGCCAGCCAGAGAAATCAGGTCGCCAAGTAACTCCACCCCTGTTTGCTGGAATACTAGCCTTAAGGCATGTTGCCCTCTAGGAAAATTAACTTCGCTGCCTTGACTATTTTCAAAAATAGGAACGCTATTATTGTCCAAGTAGGCATGCCAAGCCGGGAAAAAAGCTAAGGGTAGAAGAATTATTTTTTCATCATTATTTGCTTTGATGATTAAAGTTATGGCTTGGGTTTTTTTGCTAACGCTTATCAGTTCACTGTTTTTTGAGTTCAAACTGGAAAAATTGGCAATTCCGTTTTGATTCTGCGGACGCTGAAAATCTTTTGGCAGATATTCATCGGATATCTTTGACGTTCTCCATTGCAGAGCTAAAGTATTGGTGTAATACCCGGAATCTACCGGCAGATATTTTTCCGGAACAAAAAACTTCACGCTAACCAGTACCAAAAAGCAGGAAAGCAAAACAACTGACGCTGTCAGAATCAGTTTTCCCTTGATTAATTTGCCCATTATCCAAAATAATGAACCGGACATAAATGAGGCAAAGAAAACTATCGTTAGTAAAAACCTCCACGGATATTGGAGAAAGGCCATCGGACGGATTAATTCCCAAATCGGTTGAGAAATTTGGAGGGTGAAAAAGATAGAAATTAAAAATCCGCTAAAAGACAGCACTAAAATTACTAATTTCTCTTTCGAAAAAGCAGCGAAATATTTTTTGCTGATTAAAGCGGCTAGCGCAAAAATAAACAGGCACAAGGATAAAAGAATATGATACTTGCCAATCATAAACGATAATCCGTCGACGCAACCCTTAACCGACCCGCCATATCCCCATGGACTTGTCCAGAGCTGACCAAGACAAACAAAATGATCCCGAAAATTTGAGCCTCCCCCGATAAGCGCACTGACATTTGTGTATGGCATCTCTAGAATTGCCGGCAGCCAATAAAAGGCGGCGAGTAACGTTCCTATGACAAATGCTGCCAGAGAATATAGAGCAACTCTTTTCTTTTTTGCCTTAAACATTAAATAGGCCGCAAACAAGATGAGAAATGGCGAAATCATCATCGCGGTCAAATTGTGAGAGATAACGACTAGGGCAAAAGAAATCGCAGCCAAAACAACATAGCGCCATTTTTCTTCTTTGTAAATCTTGTAAAGTCCCAGAAAAACCAGCGGAATAAAAGCGTAAGCCCAGAATTCAGCTACGTCTCCCCTCACGTAGATATCGACAGCATGGTAAGGAGCGTACATATAGAAAAGCGCGGAGAGAATTCCCCCGGGTTTACCCCAAAACTCTTTACCCAAGAAATACATTGATACCCCAGCCAAGATTACTCCCAAAGCCATCATCGTTTTTGTCGCCAAGAGAGCATTAAGTCCAATAACTTCAATTATCCCGCCAAGATAATAAGGCAACGGGTCGTAGAAATTAAACAGCGGATAACCAAACCCATAGCCCAAATCGGCGCTCCACCTCACTGGAAACATTCCGTCCGTTAAGCCTTTGGCCATTTCATAAACCCTGGCTACTTGGGTATCATCATGCATCGGGAAAAATCCCGTGTGGAAAAAGGGAATTATCGAAAATAGGGAAAGCAGCAAAATAAATATTAACGGCAGAGACTGTTTTAAATATTTCATTTCTTTTTGAATTTGTAAACTAAGCTATAAACTGAATAGATGGCTAAGACCAATACGCTAAAAAGTGAAACAAAATCGCTAAAAAGCCTTAGCGGGGTTTCGCTAAATTCTCCCTGTACAACATGCCTTCCGGCTAAAACCCTGACATCCATTACTCCGAACTGATTATGATAATTAACTGCGGTCTTAATTCCATCGACGCTAAATTCCCAACCGGGATAATAAATCGTGTTTATTCTAATCGTTTCGGACTTTGGTGAATCCAGACTAAAGGTGATCTTGTTTGAATTATAAAAAAGGTCGGTAACTTTTCCCGCCGCCACTGCTACTTTTACTGGCGGTGAACTCAACGGTAATTGCTTGACCCATAAAGGCAATAATTCATTTGACGAAGTCGTTGTCGCCTGATTGGTTAGATAAAAAGCATCCCCTCGATTGACAAAGTACTCCGGTCTAGCATGAGGAATAAATAAAAACAGCGCGGCGATTCC
>JBEKQB010000078.1:0-2919 GCA_049520155.1 Candidatus Levyibacteriota bacterium | reverse complement strand
TTTATTTTTTAACCAACCAGGTGAGAAAAGATACTGTTATTGACTGGAGAAAAGAAACTATCAGAAAAGCAAAAATTATATTGAAATAAAAACTCGGAATCACGAAGCCAGAATAGGAAAGCCCAGAGAAAGTAAAAGCAGTGATGGAAATTCCTGGCACGATTACGGTTAAAAGATAAAATATGATAATGTTAGTTACAAACGAAAAAAGACCAAGGGTAATAATATTTAACGGCAAAGACAAGATATTTAGGACCGGTTTAAGAAAAATTAAAAGAATTGTTAAGGCCACTCCGCCAAAAAGATAAGTCGGCAATCCGCCCGTTACTTTTACTCCTGAGACTACCTGTGAAATTAAGAAAATGGCAAAGGCATTAAATAAAACGTTTCTAATAAATCCCTTCATTAAGTTTATGCTAGCAAATATCTTTACGGGCTGTCAATTTTTAGATAGTTGCCAAGAGTAAAGATTGAGCGTATATTAGTGCATATGAACGACATTACTTGTCCATTTTGCAAGCAAAAGTTTGAGCTTTCTGCCGCTTTAAAACACCACATTGAAGAGTCGGTTGCCAAAAAGAATCAGCAGGAATATGAAGAAAAATTACAAAAGATAAAAGCCGAGATTTCCGAGGCAACCGAAAAGAAATTTAAGGAAGAGAGCTTAAAAGAATTGGAAAAAGCTAACAAAGAAAAAGAGATTTTGGAAAATAAATTGCTAAAGGAACAAAAAGAACGCGAAGAGTTTGAGAAAAAAACCGTCGAAAATGCAGCTAAGCAGGCAGCTCAATTATCAAGGTTGGAAAAATTGGAATATGAAAAGAGAATCAACGATATGCAAAAAGCTCTTGAAGAGGCACAACGAAAATCAAAACAAGGTTCCCAACAGTTACAAGGCGAAGTCTTGGAGCTGGATTTGGAAGAACAATTACGAAATAAGTTTACCAATGACGAATTCGTCCCAATTCCTAAAGGTGTCGAAGGGGCGGACATTTGGCAAAAAGTTAGATTTCAAGGAAAAATTGTCGGTTCGATCCTTTGGGAAACTAAACGGACCAAAGCTTGGAGCAACGGTTGGGTGACGAAACTCAAAGATGATGCGGCTAAAGTCAGCGCTAGTGAATCAATTATTGTTTCGCAGGTTTTGCCGGAAGGCTCGGCCAGTTTTGATCGCAAAGATGGCGTCTGGATCACAACTTACGAACACGCCATCAGTATCTGCCGCTATGTGCGTTTTTTAATTACAACTGTATCCTCCGTAAAATCTTCAACCTCGCAGACCGATGAGGAGTGGGGACAAATCAGAGACTATATGTTAAGCGACTCCTTTAAACATAGAATGCAAGCTCATTTTGATGGCGTCAAAGCCTTAAGAGACGGTTTGGACGCGGAAAAACGGGCAACTCTCCTTAGATGGAAAAAGCAGGAGTCACAAATTGAGAAATTGGATACCAATACTACGAATTTCTATGGTGAGTTAAAAGCGATCGTTTCCAATTTGCCAGAAATAAAAGGCGTTGACGCACCGCTTCTGGAAGATGACAATGAAGAAGACCAAGAAACCCTCATTTGATTCAGAAAAAAAACTGTTGAGAAAAGTTGATTGTGTTTTTGGCATTGATGAGGTTGGCCGTGGAAGTTTTGCCGGACCGTTAGTTGCTTCGGCGGTGGCTTTTGAAAAAGAATTTAAATGGTTTAAAAATTTAAACGACTCCAAACTTCTATCAGCTAAAAAACGTGAACAATTATCAAAATTGATATTAAAGAGCGGGAAGTACTTTACGGAAATTATTGATGTCGAAACTATTAATAAAATCGGAATAGGAAAGTGCAATAAGCTAATTTTTGAAAAATTGATTAAAAACATTTTGCACGAACATGAAAGAGAAAAAGTACATTTTTTAATCGACGGCACCAAAAAGCAAATTCGAAGAAAAAATTTGAATTTCATCGTCAAGGGGGATAGTCAAATAATTTCCATCGCCGCTGCCTCAATTATTGCCAAGGTTCACCGTGACAAAATGATGAAGAATTTAGGGAAAAATTATCCTGGTTATAATTTAAGTAAAAATAAAGGTTACGGCACCAAATTCCACCAGGCAGCAATTAAAAAATTAGGTCTTTGCGAAATTCATAGAAAGTCATTTAATTTGCAAAAATTTGTTTGATGTATCTTTAGTGCATTTTTGATACAATTTAATTGCTAGGGAAGTAACATGAGCCCATTGACTTCAAGGCTTAAGAAGTTTTTTAAAATCCTCGGACCGGGACTTATTTCGGGTGCTGCGGATGACGACCCAACCGCCGTTGCTGCTTATACTCAATCTGGTGCTCAATTCGGCTACTTACTTAACTGGACCGCTCTTTTTACCATTCCGTTTATGTACGTTATCCAGGAGATGTGCGGAAGAATCGGCATGGTCACCGGCAAAGGTTTATCGGGAGTAATTAGAACACATTATTCCAGGAAAATATTATATTTTGCGGTTCTGCTTTTGTTGATTTCTAATACCGTTAACATCGGCGCCGATTTAGGCGCAATGGCCGCATCGGTACAGCTAGTAATTCCGCTTCCGTTTCCGTTTTTATTGATTTTTCTGACCATTTTTATTCTGGCGTTGGAAATTTTTCTTTCTTACAAAACTTATTCGAAATATTTGAAATATTTAACACTGGCCTTTTTTGCCTATATTATTACTGCTTTTTTGGTGCAGCAGGATTGGACAAAAATACTTATTACCACTATTGTTCCCTACATTTCTTTAGATAAAGCGTTTTTTTTGGCTATCTTGGCAATCTTGGGAACCAATATTTCTCCTTATCTTTTTTTCTGGCAGTCGGATGAGGAAGTTGAAGAGGAAGTCGAATATAAAAGGATTCGCGCGATGGGCAGAGGCGTACCAAAATTTACCGGTCTGG
>JBEKQB010000077.1:0-3036 GCA_049520155.1 Candidatus Levyibacteriota bacterium | reverse complement strand
AAAGTTAATTTAATTTATGAAAGATATACTCTTGAACATGGTAACCGCAATTGTTGATAATCCCGACAAAATAGATATCAAAGAAGAAGAGGTAGAAGGCGTTACCAATTTCGTTATTACCGTCGCGCCGGAAGATATGGGGAAAATAATCGGTAAGGGCGGAAAAGTCATCAGAGCAATCCGAACCGTGATGAAAATTCCCGCCATCAAAAACAACAAACGGATTTTCGTGTCTCTGACCGAAGTACCACAAGCGTAAATTAGTAAAGTTTCTGTCAAACTCCTATAATAAATATATGCAGATAACGATTATTACTTTATTTCCCGAAATGTTTCAGAGCCCGTTTGGAAGCTCGATTATTAAAAGGGCGATTGACAAAAAACTGATTGCTGTCAATTTCGTAAATTTGCGTGATTTTGGCTTAGGACGTCATAAGACAGTTGATGACACGCCGTACGGCGGGGGGAAAGGAATGATACTAAGAGTTGACGTCTTACAAAAGGCAATTGAAGCGACAAAAGATAAACGCTTGAACAAAAAGGAACAGAAGGTGATTCTTTTAAGCGCTCACGGGAAAAAGTTCGAACAAAAAACAGCGCAGAATTTTTCGAAATTAAAAAACTTAATACTAATTTGCGGACATTACGAAGGTTTTGACGAGAGAATCAAAAGATTTATCGACGCGGAAGTTTCGGTGGGGGATTTTATTTTAACTGGCGGAGAGATACCAGCAATGTTAATTACCGATGCCGTTTCCCGACTAATTAGCGGCGTGATTAAAAAAGATTCGGCTGCCTTTGAGTCTTTCTCACCCTACCTTGAATATCCGCAATATACCAAACCACAAGTATTTAACGGGTTAAAAGTCCCAGAGGTGCTACTTTCGGGCAACCATGCTAAGATAAATACCTGGAAAAATAGAGAAAGCCTTAAAGTCACCGCTAAATTAAGACCCGACTTAATCAGGAAACTTAAAACGGTGAACCAGAATTAGACACGCCTGCCGAAGATGTGGCAGGAGTAACTGGTAAAGCCGACAAACCTGTCTGCCCGACTGAATTCCAAGCAGTAACTTCTTTTATCAAAGACAACTGACTAGACGACAACGGAACAATTTGTGTTTGGTCACTAATGTCTTGCGCCGGAAAAGGCTTGTAATAGAAAAGTACGGTCAGGCTACCTGTTCCTCCGGTGATATTAATTGCGGTTACCTCTGCAATCGGCATCGTTTTGACAATCTCATGGGCAAAATTCGCAATACTCTCAGGATTTCCTCTTAAACTAATATTGATCTGCGTTGAAGGATAAGCTGTTCCGCCGAAATTTGACGAAGACAGATTGCCCAAAGAAAATTCGAAATTACCGACTGCAACGCCCGTTTTGGCAGAAACATAGGAAATGGCATCAATAATGCCGGCGAAATCTTTTTGTGCCGGCAAAGTAAGCGAGAGAGTGCTTAAATCCGAAGCGATTGTTGCATCATCCAAAGATGTAAGCAGGGTGTAATCATTGTTTAGGGCATTTAACTTCTGTTGCTCAATTTTTATTAAACTTTGCGAATTAAAATATTGTTGGATTTGTGGGAAAACAACATAAATAATTACCAGAATACTGGCCAAAATAACACCGACTGGCAGCAAAAATTCTTTATAGTGCTGATAGAGCAATACGAGATTTTCAAAATCAACGTTTATTTTTCTTGAAGTATTAATATTGTTATTCATATTATTTAATATCCGCTTGTATCCAAATCGAGTACTGGCTGTTTTTTACATCGAAGGACAATTGTTGCATTACAACTTTTTTTATCATATTTTTTTGTTGGCTTAGTACTATTACGTCATCTATTAATTTATTCATCGAAGATAAAGAAGCTCCGGATATGCTAAAAGAGATGCCCTGAACACTAATTTGCATTGAACTTACCGATAGGTCTGGCGGGATAATAGCCAAAAGAGCGTCGGCAACATCGGACAATTTCTGTCGTTTTGCAATTATATTCGCCAGATTATTTACCCTATCCTCAATTAGGTAATACTGTGCTAACTTTTTGTGCAGAACTGCAATATTAGATAGAGTTATATCCTCATTATGCTTGATCGAATTCAAAGGCAAGGTTAAATTAATTACGAAAACTAAAACAGCAATACCGGCAACTATAAACACAATCGCAAATGCCGACATCCTTGCGATTCTCAACCTCTTTTGCTCTTTCTCCAATTGCTCGTTTTTCGGAGAAACCAGATTAATGCTATCGCTCATAATCTTTCATTGCCAAACCAACCGCTATTGTATAATCGGACCCATTGTCTAAAATTGTTTTTGGTAGCTGTTGCGAAGCTAGGATTTTCCAAGGATTAGCAATCGCCGTTTCTATGCCGGCATTATTTACGAAGAAAAGCTCTATCCCTGGAAGCTTAGCTGTACCGCCTGACAGAATGATTTGTCTTATCGGAGATTCATCCTTGTATTTTTGCGCGTAAAAAGCGATTGATTTCTTAATTTCTCCCAAAATAGAATTCAGAATTGGCTCGGTTGCTTTGCCAATTTTTCCTCCCAAGGTCTTGCCGGAAATTCCGTAGACTCTCTTGTATTCCTCTGCTTGCTGAGCAGTTAAACCAAAATCCATTGCAATCGCTCTGTTTATCGCCACTCCCCCTATGGGCATCGAGTAGGTAAAAACCATCGTCCCGCTTCTGACTATCGCAAATGAAGTGCTAATTGCCCCAATGTTAACAACTAAGCTGGTGGGGAAATTTTGACCTAAAGCTAAAGGCCTAATTGTTGCCAAAATCTCCGTTTCCATTGCGTTAATTTGCAAACCCGCCATCTGAATTATTTTTTGATATTTATTTATTAGCATGGTCGGAGCCCCAACCATCAAAACCTCCATCTTTTCTCCGCTTAAAGCTGCTTGTGGCCTTTTTAAAACATTCCAGACCAGAGTAATGTTTGTCAAAGGAACCGGAATATATTGCTCCGCCTCCCAATAGATTGCCGACGCCAGCTCTTTATCTGACAAAAAAGGCATTTCT
>JBEKQB010000076.1:0-3076 GCA_049520155.1 Candidatus Levyibacteriota bacterium | reverse complement strand
AAACGAAAGAAAAGTTAAGAAAGGTTAAATTTATGTTAGTAGCTTATTATGCAAGAGTTTCAACCCAAAGACAAGAAAATGAACAAACAATTGATACACAAATTCTTGCTATAAATGATTATGCTAAGTCAAATAATTTGACTATTGTAAAGGAATATAAAGATGAGGGATGGAGTGGAACAATACTTGCAAGACCGGCACTGGACGAACTTAGACTTGATGCAAAAAATAAACTTTGGGAAGGTCTAATTATTTATGATCCGGATAGACTAGCAAGAAAGTATTCTTACCAGTCTTTAGTAATTGATGAACTTGAGGAAGCGGGTATAAAGGTTCTCTTTGTTACAACTCCACCGGCTATTACAGATGAAGATAGACTTCTTTATGGCGTAAAAGGTTTGTTTGCAGAATATGAAAGGACAAGAATTGCAGATAGATTTAGGCTTGGAAAACTTCGTAAGGCAAGAGAAGGTCACATTTCAACTCCACAAGCACCTTATGGTTATGACTATGTTAAAAAACAAGATCAAACACAAGGATATTTTAGGATAAACAAAAGAGAAGCAGAAGTTGTTAAAATGATTTTCTCGTGGATAGCAGATCAAGGCTTTTCCGTTAGAGATGTAGTTAAAAAGTTACAGGAATTAAATATTTCTCCACGAAGAAGTAAGAGGGGGGTTTGGAATACAAGCACTCTTTCTAATATATTAAGAAACGAAACTTATGTTGGTAAAGCCTATTACTATAAATCATACGCTGTCGTTCCAGAAAATCCATTAAAACAGGAAAAATACAGAAAAGTAAAAAAGACTAGTAGGCGTTTAAGACCCCACGAGGAATGGATAAATATTCCATGTCCAAGACTAATTAATCAAGAATTGTTTGATAGAACAAGACAACAGCTTAAATCAAATTTTGAACTCTGCAATAGAAACAAAAAGAACGAATACTTATTGTCAGGACGGATTTATTGTATATGCGGTAAACGGAGAAACGGGGAGGGACCGCAAAAAGGGAAACATCTCTACTACAGATGTTCAAGCAGGGTTCAGAGCTTTCCACTTAAATCAGACTGCGAGGAACGAGGAGTAAATGCAAGAATAGCAGATAAGATTACATGGGATAGAATAAGTAAGTTAATGAGTTCTCCAGAGCTAATAAGAAAACAAGCCGAAAGGTGGATGAGCAATAAGAGTGTTAAAAAAGTAAATGCTAATGGTTCTATTGAAATTCTAGAAAAGGAATTAGACAGCTTAAAAAAAGAGGAGCAAAGGTATTTGAAAGTATACGGAGCGGAACTTATAACTTTTGAAAAGCTACAAGACTTACTTCGGGACATAAAAGCCAATCAGGCAAGCTTAGAAGGGCAAATAAGTGCCTTGAAAGAGCAATCCTTAGATATTCCAAAGAATTTACCCAACAAAGAGCAAATAAGGCTTTTTGCTCAGAAAGCAAAAGAATTATTGCCTATTTTGGGCTTTGAAACTAAGAGGGTAATTGTGAGAGAATTGGTTGATAAAATAACCGCTAGTCAGCGGGAAATGACTATTTATGGGTATTTGCCCATAGGAAAGGAGAATAATTATGTCAACTTCTGGTCTATCAATCGGGATAGTGGGATTACCCAATGTTGGAAAGTCGACGCTGTTTAATGCGCTGCTGAAAAAGCAGCAGGCGTTTGTGGCGAATTATCCATTTGCCACCATTGAACCAAATGTCGGCGTTGTTCCTGTTCCGGATACTCGTCTCGCGAAACTTTCGGAGATTGAAAAAGAAGAACATAGAATGAGTTCATTACCGCCTATAGTTCCAGCAACAGTAAGCTTTATTGACATCGCAGGATTAGTCAAAGGCGCGGCCGAAGGAGAAGGTTTGGGGAATAAATTCCTGTCGCATATCAGGGAATGTGACGCTATTGTTCAGGTCGTGAGGTATTTTAAAGACACAAATGTGATACGCGAGAAAAGCTCCAGCGATGCAAAGTCAGACTTTGAAATTGTCAACACGGAATTAATTTTGGCGGATTTACAAACGTTGGAAAAGCAGCAGGAACCAAAAAGAAACGCCACTAAGGAAGAAGGTTACCGCTGGTCGGCAATCCAAAAATTCAAAACTGCGTTGAATGAAGGAAAATTAGCCAGTTCGGTGCAATTAAGCGAAGAAGAGGCAAGAGAAGCCAAAAATCTGCAATTATTAACGATGAAGCCGATGTTCATTATTGCTAATGTTGACGAAGAAGATCTGAAAAAAGACTTTCCGGCGGAGACAATTGCGGTTTGCGCCAAAACCGAAAGCGAGCTTTCCGAACTGTCGGAAGAAGAGCAAAAAGATTATCTTAAGGAATTGGGAGTTGCGGAATCCGGTTTGGAAAAAGTCATTAAAGAAGGTTATAAAATTTTGAATTTAATTTCTTTTCTAACGGCAGGGGAGAAAGAAGTACGGGCCTGGACAATTAAAAAGGGGACAACCGCGGTTAATGCCGCTGGCGTAATCCACACGGATTTTATCAAAAACTTTATTAAAGCCGAAGTGGTTCCTTATCAAGATTTTGTTGCGAATAATGGGTGGAAAGGAAGCAGGGAACACGGTAAAACGAGGTTTGAAGGTAGAGATTACGTGATGAAAGACGGAGAAGTGGTGGAATTCAAAATCGGCACTTAAGCGGCCAAGCCGTATTCTTCGCTATCTTCTTTTTTGGCAAAAATTTCACTGCTAGTTGGTGGGTTTGGCTGCGGTTTCAAATAGAAAAGTGCGGTAGAACCGGTGACTAAATTGCTGATTAAACCGAAAGTGCCGCCTTTGTCCTGGATCTCTTTAATTAATGTTGCCTCGGCTGCTTCATCGGCCGGTCTGACATGCTGTAAAATAATCTGCCCGCCTTTTAAATTGCCGTTCTTATCCAATAAATCAGCGTTAACGGTGTCCATCAAAGTTTGAACTCTCGCAGAGCTGGAATCATAGGCGTTTGTCGTCCCGCCGGAATCAATGCTCCACATCACAATGGCTTTGAGTCCGGTTTCTTTTACCGCTTCCCAAAGATAAGGGTTGCTGTAACCAGCTCCGCCGGGCGGACGCA
>JBEKQB010000075.1:0-3135 GCA_049520155.1 Candidatus Levyibacteriota bacterium | reverse complement strand
AGAGAGATTGTAGACATTGATTTCACCTTTAACAATTTTTAGAACCTCATCTGATAATTCATCCGGTCCATCGTACTTCATTTCTCGAATCGGAATCCTAACTTTAACTTCAGCATGTTTCCTAATAGCATGAGCAGCTTCTACAACTAATCTTGCCTTAACCATTTCCGTTTCTAACTCTTGGTCAACCAGTTTTTTATCTGAGCTGGGCCAGTCGCTTAAATGTACCGATACCTCTCCGGTTAAATTTGTGTAAATCTCTTCCGCCATAAACGGTATAAAAGGAGCCAGAAGCTGAACCAAAGTCCCTAAAACCAAATGCAATGTTTGATAACAAGCATTTTTGTCTTTTATATCTTCTGCCGACGGACCAATCCTGTCTCTGCTTCTTCTGACGTACCAAAGCGATAAATCGTTAACAAAACCTTCTATCGCAAGTGTCGCGGTTAAGATATCATAATTTCCCAAACCTTTAGTAACCGCTCCAATCGTATTATTCAGTCTTGAAACAATCCACCTATCCAAAACGTTCTTGCGATTTGCCATTTGCGATTTGCCATTTGCGATTTGCCATTTGTCTATGTTGGCGTAGGTCACGAAAAAATTATAGATATTCCACAGCATTAAATGGAATTTCCGACGCGTTTCGTCGGCTTTTCTATACCCAAATAGCAGATTCTGCTCTGGGTTATGAGAAACAAACATCCAACGCATAACATCCACCCCGATTTTTTCTGCTCCTTGCCCAAATTCAATCATATTTCCCCAGGATTTATGCATCGGTCTGCCGTCTTCGCCCAACATTGAACCATAACCTAAAACCAGCTTAAACGGATTTCTCTTTTCCAAAACCGTCGACATCGCAATCATAGAGTAAAACCAGTTTTTAAATTGTCCAGGAAAAGACTCGGTAATAAAATCGGCCGGGAACCATTCTTCCCAGTATTTTTTGTCTGTCGTATAACTTAATTGTTTGGTTTTAGGGTCAACATAGGTGGAAAAACCTACAATTCCCGCGTCAAGCCAAACATTACCTACATCATCGACTCGACTGACTGCTTCTCCACACTGGAAACATTTGATTTTGACGCTATCGATGAAAGGTTTGTGCGGAGAATGTCCCTCAAATTCTTGCCAACCATCAACGGCCCTCTCGTGCAATTCTTCTTTTGAACCGATGACTTCAAAATATCCACACCCTTGGCATTCAAAAATCGGTAATGCCAATCCCCAATAGCGGTTTTTTTTGCTGATTAACCAATCGTTCATGTTGGAAAGCCAATCCAGCTCTCTTCCCAAACCGAACTCGGGACGCCACGTGATCATTTTGGCGGTATCTTTCATCTGCTCCCGCAAAGTTTTTGAGTTTTGACTTTTGAGTTTTGACTTTTCGGCAACGTCCATCGCAATATACCATTCCTTAGTCACTTTCCAAACTAGCTCCGTTTTACAGCGCCAACAAGCGGGATAACGGTGAGTATATTTTTCGGTCATAAATAAATTGTTTGTTTGTTTTAAGAATTCAATAATTATTTCAGGATGTTTTTTGGCGCTTTGCCCTGAAAACTCGTTCATTTTATCCAAGTAAAAAGCTTCATCATCAATTAAATCCACCACTGGCAGCTTCTCTTTCTTGCCCAAACGATAATCCTCCGCTCCCTGCCCACAAGCAACATGTACCATACCTGTTCCCTCCTCAACTGTAATCGGTAAAATTAACGGGTCTGACGCAATTACACGGTGTTCGTAATTTCCCAAAGCCTCTTTAACTCGCGGTAAATTATCAAAAGGTGAACTATAAATCTGGCCTAGTAACTTCTCCCCCTTGAAAGTTTTCTTAATTTTTAATTTTAATCTTTCTGCCGCTTCTTTAACCAAGATGTAAGTATTGCTGGCAATTTCATTTTCTGCTTCAACATAATCCTTAGCCGCGTCAACCGCCACCGCCACATTTCCCGGCAAAGTCCAGGGAGTAGTAGTCCAAGCAAGTAAATAAGTACTTTGTCTCTCTTTAATCGGGTATTGAATAAAAATTGAGTCATGGGTTAGTTCTTTATAATCCTCGGTTAACATTTCGTGCTGAGAAATAGCCGTTTCACAGCGTGGACACCATGGCACGCTGTCGGTACCTTTATAAATCCAGCCTTTTTCAAAACATTTTTTTAAGAAGTGCCAAATCATATAGTTATTTTCATCAGACATGGTGTAATAAGAATTATCCCAATCCATAAAATAACCCAAGCGCTTACTTTGCTCTGTTTGAATCACACTGTATTTATTCACCCTTTGTTTGCAAAGCTGCACAAATTTGGCAATTGAAGCCTTTTTATCACTGGAGACGAGGTTTTCGATATCCTTTTTATTTCTGACTCCTAATTCTTTTTCCACTTCCACCTCTACCCATAAACCCTGACAGTCAAAACCGTTTTGGAATCTTTGTTTAAACCCACGCATGTTGTAAAAACGTTGCCAGACGTCTTTGTAGGTTCTTCCCCACGCGTGATGCACTCCCATCGGGTTATTGGCCGTAATCGGGCCGTCTAGAAAGGAAAACCGTTTGGTGGAAGAATCGTTGCGGTGTAAATATTTTTGCAGGAGACCTTCCTTAGTCCATTTATCCAATAAATCATTCTCTAGTTTGGGAAAACTAGCTTGCGGAGAAACAGGTTTGAACATAAATACTATTATAGCTTGCTACGGTAAATTTAACAATGAATTTGCCCAAAAGCAAATTGCAGATTGGGAATGAGAAATTGAGGAGTTTAATTCTTCTGCCTTAAAAAGGCGGGAATATCCCAGGTGTCGTCTTCTTCTTCAACCGGAGGCTCAGTTGGTACCGGTGGTTCGATATTGTTGTTGATTGTGCTTGATTGTTGAGACTGCTCCATTACCCTATTGATAGTAGGAGTCATAAACTCTTTTAGGGTTTGCCTGGTGGCATCAAAACCCGTGGCAATCACGGTAATCTTGAGTTGGTCATGCATCGTATCATCAATAGTAGCACCAAAAATAATGTTGGCGTCAGGATCGGCCTCTGAAGCAATAATTTTGGCCGCCTCGTCAACTTCGCTCATCGTCAAATCCGGTCCACCGATAATATTAAACAAAACTCCCCTAGCCCCATTCATGGAAATT
>JBEKQB010000074.1:0-3184 GCA_049520155.1 Candidatus Levyibacteriota bacterium | reverse complement strand
TACCACTATAGGGCTCAAAATCAAGTCCTCCGAATATTTACCTCTCAATTATTGAGCGTAGTATGCCACAAGACTTAAACTTGGCATATATGCATCGTGCAAAAGAAATTATTACAACGCTAGTTTGAATTCAGGAGCTTGGGAAGCTTGAAAAACATGAAATCTTCTACCGTAGTACTGAGGTTTTCTAAACCCACTGGTTTCCAAGCTGGCCATTCCCTCACGTATTAAATCAACCGTGAGCCTGTCTCCTCTTTGAAGAGCGGGCATTGGGCTAGGTACAAGAGCATGACCCAAGATTAATGTTCCTTTATCTGGATCAAGCATTGTTCCTGCTATTTTTAACAGTACGTCACCAATATCCCCAGCATTAAAACCTTCGAAAATATGGAACATAAACATTAAATGAATTGGATTATCTCCCATCAGCTTATGTAATTCCAAAATATCTGCCTGAACATATTCCACGTTTTTAGTTCTTAGTGCGTTTAACAAGTGGTCCTGCTGACGAAAATAATCATAGCCAGTTAGGTCAACTCTATGAGTGTTATTGAGAACCTCGAGATATTCAATGTCTTCGGGAGTAGGAGAACTAAAAAGATTGGTTGCAATAAGTCTTAATCTTCCGGCCTTTATTAAGGGCTTCAATTGCTCAGAAACCTTACATAATGTTGTAGCTTGTGCCCCTCCAAAATCTACAATAGTAACTTGTTTTTCCCCAGAAAGCAGTAACTCCCTGCAATATTCTTTTATTTGTCCTACTAAATCGTTTGGCTGCATGTCCTCCTCGTCAAGGTAAAGGTTAAGATCACTTTGGTAATCACCTGTATTGACGCCAACATGACCTACCATTTCCAAAGCAAATCTCCCTTTGTAGAAATATCCTTCACCTTGAGGTTCAAATCTTTGCCTATGAGTATTTGCCTCAATAATACTTACTGCTTCAGGATCTATTTTAGTGGATTTAAAGCTAGAAGGCTCTAGACCCTCAACAGACAGGGGAATTCCATACAAAGACGTTCTTAGTGCTGGAGTTTGAATTACGGTTGGTTCGGTAATACTGCGTCTTCTTACAAAACCTCTCGTTAATCCTGCTATTAATCCCTGAATTCCGCTTTGACGATCTCCCTCTTTTTTCATACAAAAGCGGATTATAACTCGTATGAGAGCATATTTCAACTATAGGATAAACATTTTTAGAAATATTCATTCCTCAAAGATTAAAATCCTATATTATTTATCCTCGAAATTAAGACACCCAAAAAATAACTCATAATATTCAATTTAGCCTCAGGAGCATTTTTGAGGCTAATTAGCCTAGCCCGTGTCGCAAAATAGAGGTTGTCCGGCAAGGATAGAAAAACTTAATAAATTATATTTGACTTCTTAGTCACAAGGGGCTACATTTAAATCATGAAAAAGGGTTATAAAGATAATATTGAAAAGCTCACTTTGGAAAACGAAAACTTCCGCCACGTTCTTTATACCGCCAAGCATTGTCAATTGGTTCTAATGTCTTTACTGCCGGGTGAGGAAATAGGCATGGAAGTTCACGACGGCAACGACCAGTTTTTCCGTTTTGAAAAGGGAGAGGGGAAAGTAATCATTGACGGAACCGAATATCTTGTCGGAGACGGAGACGCGGTCATTGTTCCGCAGGGCGCAAATCATAATGTTATTAATACCTCAACTACGGAAACACTTAAACTTTATACTCTTTATTCGCCGCCGCATCACAAAGACGGCATCGTCAGAAAAACTAAAGCAGAAGCGGAGGCTAACGGCCCCGAATTTGACGGCACCACCACGGAATAGTTTGACTTCCTAACCGCAAAAGTGTATTTTTTGATTAGCAATGGACTCCAAACAAAGCTCGACTTTATACACGGTTTTCCACTACGTCACCATCGGGATGGGGATTATCGGCATCGGCTTTGTGCTTCTCGGTATTCTGTATTTTCTTAGTCAAAAACCAACTCCGCAAAAAACTGCCGTTTCTCCAACTTCCACGGTTTCTCCTACTCCGACGGTTTTGGGCACTCCCTCAACTTCTGCCAGATGCCACGCCATCAATGTTAACCCTTCCGATCCGCAGGCGTTTTTACCTGACCCAAACTGTACGCCGGGAACAATTGATCCATCCGTCACACAAGATAATCTCTTCACGACAATTTGTCATGCCGGCTATACCCAAACGGTCAGGCCACCGGTTTCCTATACCAATACGCTTAAAAAACAGCAAATTGCCGATTACGGTTATCAAGACACAAGTATGAAAGATTACGAGGAAGACCATTTCATTTCGCTGGAACTGGGCGGTAATCCCACGGATCCGAAAAATCTCTGGCCGGAACCGCATCCGTCAACCAATGAAAAAGACACGGTCGAAAACTATTTGCATTCCCAGGTTTGTTCCGGAAAATTAACGCTTGCGAAGGCCCAACAGGAAATCAGCCAAAATTGGTATACCGTCTATCTGCAAATTAAATAATAATTTATCCCTCTTGACTATTTTATTTTTTTGCGTCCATAATAAGCTATGGCTAAGAAAAGAGCTCATGCAAAAGCGCCGAAATACGAAAGTTTTAAACTTCACGGGAAGCATGATCTGCAGGTAGTGTTTTTATACGTTGTCCTTGATTTGGTCATCGCTGTTGTTTTGGGAGTAATTCTTCAAGGCCAAGTGATGCAGGCTCTCGCTTCTCACTAACTTCCCGGTCCGCAATTTGTTAAAATAGGTTTTGCATGGAAGAGAAAAGATTTAAAGAATTGGTTGCGGAAGC
Organism: Candidatus Levyibacteriota bacterium; assembly: GCA_049520155.1. GTDB lineage: Bacteria > Patescibacteriota > Microgenomatia > Levybacterales > UBA12049 > DATKGX01. Next base: position 401 of record JBEKQB010000074.1, on the reverse strand, counting down.
TTTGGACTTACTCCCCAAAGAATTTGCCGAAAAACTCAGTAATGTCTCCGTCACCGTGGATAACTTTCCGACAGTATATCAGCTTAGGAAATCTAAACTCCCGCCCGGGGTTTTACTACTTGGACTTTACGAAGGAGTCCCGCAGACCAAAAGAGGCGTCTATTACAGTTCGATTCCCGATAAAATCACCATTTTTAAATACGCTATCGAACAAGTTGCCCATACCGAAGAACAAATTAAAGAACAAGTCAGAAAAACCGTCATCCATGAAATCGGTCACCACTTCGGCCTTTCGGAGGAGGACTTGCGGAAATAATTTGACTTTTGGGTGAAAAATCCTATAATCACTTAGCTTACTTAAGATTATGGGCTCACCGGAAAGAGTAGAGTTAACTGACGAA
>JBEKQB010000073.1:0-3221 GCA_049520155.1 Candidatus Levyibacteriota bacterium | reverse complement strand
AGCGTAAGTAGAAAATTTAAAGCCCCTTCTCCAGTCGTATTTTTCCACCGCCCTGATTAATCCTTGATTCCCCTCTTGAATTAAATCCAAAAGCGTTAAGCCTCTCCCGACATACTTTTTGGCGATGGATACAACCAGACGTAAATTGGAATTGATTAACGTCTGTTTAGCCTTTTTGTCACCTTTCTCCACTTTTTTGGCCAGTTCGATTTCCTGGTCAAATTTTAACAGTGGAATCCGACCGATTTCTTTAAGGTACATTCTGACCGGGTCGGAAACCGTGCCTTCAGTCAAAACCGTTAAGGCTTCCAATTCTTTCTCCAAGTCTTCGATCGGCTTCTCATCTTCTGTTTCGGCCGCCACCGACTCAAACACATCAATATCGGCACGAATTAATTTATCGTAAAGTAAATCTAGCTCCGCAATGTGCTCTTCAGGACGGGGAAAAATATTTAAGATTTCATCCTGGGTAATATACCCTCGCTTTTTTGCACCACTAACAATCTCTGTTAAGATGTTGGGTTGTTTCATAGCCTCTATTTTACCACGATTACCCACCAATGGAAAGTAAAAAGATTATTCTTTAGGTAAACGCGAGATTAATTTAGATAATTCTTCTCTTAATTCCTTTACGTTTCGGTCTTTATTTTTTTCTTTGGCTTTTATTTCGGCGGTAAGCATATTCACTCTTTCTTTAATAAAAAAGGCTAATAATTCTTTAAGCACTTTTTGGATTTCCTCCGCGTATTTATCTTCTTCCAACTTGGGTAAAGGGAATAAGTAACAGGTGTCAAAAGCCTGGATTAATTCTTTGGAAAGAATTCTGGAGAATTTTTCCTGGTCCAATACTGGGCTGGTTTTCAAAAACGTTTTGAGGTCTTCTAAGAGTTTCCCCAAGGACGGCGTTACAAATTTATACAGTGCCAGGCTTTCTTGATTATTTTCGAGCACTTGCTGTGGATTGCTGCTTTGCGCGATTAAAGCGATTAGGTATTCTTCTAACATCTCCCGGCGGCTGCGTTTATCTTTTTGGGGAATTGAGATTTTGTCTTCAAGATCCTTTTTCTGTAGTTTACCGACTTCTTTTAACAAACTCTCCAAAGAAATCTCAAAAATCGAACTTAATTTTTTTAAATAATGCTCTTTAATGATTTCGTTGGAAATGTTGGCAAATAGCGGCAACAGATTATCGGCAATCGCTTTTTTGCCTTGGGCGCTGTCTTTATTATTTTCCGCCACAAATTTAGCGACCAGATAATCATAAACGCCTAAGTTTGCGCGCAGTGCTTGCTTAAACTGCGCCGGGTTTTTCTTTAAGGCTTCGTCGGGGTCTTTACCGTCTTTAATGACAACGATGGAAGTAGTCAGCCCTTTTTTCTCCAAGACTTCAAGACTACGTCTGGTGGCTTCAAAACCGGCATTGTCCTGATCAAGGCATAACGTCACTTTCGGTGTGAATCTCGATAGAAGCACCACCTGATTTTCGGTTAACGCCGTGCCTTTAATGGCCACCGCGTTTTTGATGCCCTCCATATATAAAGCAATGGCGTCAAATTCTCCCTCGACGATAATCGCGTCCTGTTTTTGTTTGATTTCGTCTTTGGCAATATTTAAACCGAAGAACATACTGCCTTTGTGGTAAACCGCCGTTTCTTTGGTATTTAGATACTTGGGTTGGTCGTTATCGTTTAGAGCCCGTCCCGAGAAGCCGGCGACGTTGCCGCGGTGGTCAAACAGCGGGAAAATAATCCGGCCGTGAAAGAAATCGGAAACAGTGCTACCTCTTTCAAAAACCACGCCGGCGGAGAGTAAATCGCGAGTTTTGTAGCTTTTCTTTTTTAAGAGATAATTGGCTAAAGCGCTACCGGCGGCAGGTGCAAAGCCTAACTGAAAGGTATCGATAATACCTTTATTGATTTTGCGTTTTTGCAGAAGATACGATAGCGCTTCTTTGCCAGCTGGAAGCTCAGTCAAGACATAATGATAAAATTTTAAAGCGTGGTTATTAACCGCAAAAATATTTTCTTTTTCCGAATACTCTCCCTGTCGGAAACTACTTTCTTTTAAAGTCACTCCCGCCCGTTTTGCCAAACTGCGTAAGGCTTCGGGGAATTCCATGTTTTCGTATTCCATTAAGAAGGTATAAACATCTCCGCCTTTGCCGCAGCCGAAACAATGCCAGATTTGTCTTTCTGGTGAAATGATGAAAGAAGGAGTTTTTTCGTTGTGGAACGGACAATTGGTTTTAAAATTGCGGCCGGCTTTTTTCAGCGGTAAATAATCTGCAATAAAAGTAACAATATCGATTTTTTCTCTAATTTCCGCTACTTGGTCCATAAGCTGGGGCTATTGTAGCACGTCCTAATGATTGACAAAAGAACCGAGCTTCCTTTAGAATACCCTTTGGCTATGGCCGCGACAATTGTTATTGGCTCACAATGGGGAGACGAAGGTAAAGGCAAAATAATCGACTATCTGGCCGAGGTCTCAGACATAGTTGTTCGGTTCCACGGCGGCAATAATGCCGGCCACACCGTCATCAACAAATTCGGTAAATTCCCCATGCATCTTGTTCCTTCCGGAATTTTTAGCCAAAGAGCCAAAGCGGTAATTGCCAATGGCACCATTTTAGATTTGGAAGTGTTGGCCGCAGAAATTGCCAATTTAAAAAAGGCCGGTGTTCCCCTTAAGGATAAACTGTATATTTCCCCCCGCTGTCATTTGATTATGCCCTACCATAAATTACTCGACCGGCTTTACGAAGAAGCTAAAGGGAAGTATAAAACAGGGACAACCGGCCGCGGCATTGGCCCAACTTACGCCGATAAGGTCAGTTATAACGGCATCCGGCTGGCCGATTTAATGGACAAAAAAGTTTTCCGTCAAAAACTGGCAGTGCAACTAATGGTAAAGAACAAAGTTTTGCAGGCTTTAGGCGAAAAACCGTTGAATCAAAAGGAGATTGAGAAAAATTTCTATAAGTATTTGGCCAAAATCAAGCCCTACATTAAGGAAACTTTTGCTTTTGTTTACGATAATTTAGATAAAAAGGGAATTTTACTCGAAGGCGCCCACGGGATGTTTTTGGATAACGATTGGGGTACTTATCCGTTTGTCACCGCTTCAACGGTTTTATCCGGCGGTGCCACTGCAGGAGCCGGCATTCCGCCGCAAGCAATTAAAAGAGTGGTCGGCGTAGTTAAAGCTTATACCACCAGGGT
>JBEKQB010000072.1:0-3253 GCA_049520155.1 Candidatus Levyibacteriota bacterium | reverse complement strand
CGGTCTCGGTTTTTGACAACCAAATGGTTCCGGAGAAAAACGGCTTGATTGCCGAAGCGGAAAAAAAGATTACCGGAGTGCAAACGGATTATCAGGATGGATTGATTACCGGAGACGAAAGAAAGAGACTGTCTAACGATATCTGGCTTGCGACCACCGAGCACATCGCCGATTTAACTTGGAATAATCTCAAATCCGACAACATGATTAAGGTGATTATCGACTCCGAAGGAGCCAGAGCCGGAAAAGAACAGTTAAAACAGCTTTCGGCGATGAGAGGACTGATTTTGGATCCGTTAGGCAAAATCGTCGAATTGCCGATTAAATCAAACTTCAGAGAAGGTCTGTCCATTTTTGAATACGTCGCTTCGGCCAGAGGCTCAAGAAAAGGTTTGACCGACTCGGCCTTAAAAACCGCCAATGCCGGCTATTTAACCAGAAGACTGGTTGATGTTTCGCACGATGTTATTACCAGAGCCGATGATTGCGCTACCACCGAAGGAATTCTAATTATGGCCGAAGACCCGGGAAGAACAGCTTCTTTTGCCGATCGGATTTTGGGTCGGTTTACCGCGGAAAAAGTCGTTTCGAAGAAAAACAAAAAAGAAATTATCAAAGCGGGAGAAGAAATCAATGAGGAAAAAATCAAGCAAATCACGGAAGGTGAAGTAACCGAAGTGATCGTTCGAAGTCCCATCACCTGTAAACTTGAGTACGGAGTTTGCGCCAAATGTTACGGTTGGGATTTTTCAACCAAAAAAATAGTTGCTTTAGGGGTGCCGGTCGGCGTCATTGCGGCGCAATCGATTGGCGAACCGGGTACCCAGTTAACCATGCGGGTTAGACATTTCGGCGGAGTGGTGATGTCCGACGTAACGCAAGGTTTGCCAAGAGTCGAGGAGTTGTTTGAAATGCGCACTCCGAAAAACTTGTCGCCGGTTTCCGAGCTGACTGGAAAAGTGGCGGTTGAAACAAGCGAAGACGGATACGTGATTACCGTTAAAAGCTCAAAAACCAAGCCGGCCGACGAAAAAGAATATTTTGTCCCGCTGGCTTCGACCTTAAATGTTGCCGACAATGATGAGATTTTGGCCGGAACGCAACTGGCGCAAGGTTATCTTGATCCAAAAGAAGTCTTAAAAATCAAAGGCTTAATTGACGGGCAGCGTTATGTTATCGGTGAAGCGCAAAAGGTTTACGAATCGCAAGGCATCGGTATTAACGATAAACATTTTGAAGTGGTTTTAAGAAAAATGTCCGATAAAGTCATTATTGAAACGGTTGGTGATACTTCGCTTATTCCGGGCGACTTTATTACCAAGACCAGATTTGAACAAATTAACGCCGAGGTTTTGTCTCAAGGCGGGGAACCGGCCACCGCCAGACAAACCATTTTGGGCATTACCAAGTCGTCTTTATTCTCCGATTCTTGGCTTTCGGCTTCATCTTTCCAGGAGACAACGAAAGTCTTAACCGATGCGGCTTTGGAGGGAGCGGAAGATAAACTGGTCGGTCTTAAAGAAAATGTGATTATCGGAAGATTAATTCCGGTCGAAGGAAATATTCCCGAAGCAGTATAATAATATTATGCCAACACTTTCACAACTGGCCAAACAAGGCAGACATAAAAAAATAAAAAAAGTCAGGTCAACCGGCTTAAGGAGGATTTATAATGCTAAAGACAGGCGATATAAACATTTAGAATCTCCACAGAAACGCGGCGTTGTCACGCTGGTCAAAACCATGACGCCGAAAAAACCAAATTCGGCGCTTAGGAAAGTGGCCAGAGTCAAGCTTTCCAACCGCACCGAAGTCACCGCCTATATCCAGGGGGTCGGACACTCTTTGGCGGAGCACGGAATCGTTTTGGTCCGGGGCGGAAGGGTCAAGGATTTGCCGGGCGTAAAATACCACATTATCAGAGGAAAATTTGATTTACAGGGAGTCGAAGGGAGAAGAAGCTCAAGAAGTAAATACGGCGCCAAGAAATCGGGTGGTCCAGTCAGAGTCGCGGGCGCCGCATCAGCGAGTGTGCCAGCGCCGGAAACACTGCCACCGGCGGAAGGAGAAACAGCTTAACATGAGACATAAAAAAGTAGCCAAAAGACCGGTCGAAGAGGATAAGATTTATCAAAATAAACTTGTGACCAAATTCATCAACAGGATGATGAAAGACGGTAAAAAGTCGGTCGCCGAAAAAACTTTTTATCAAAGCTTTGAGCTTCTAAAAAAAGACGGTGACCCTTTAGTGCTTTTTGAGTCAGCCCTAAACAATGTCGGGCCGAAAATTGAAGTCAAAGCCCGCCGCGTCGGAGGAGCGTCTTATCAGGTTCCGCAGGAAGTAAGAGGAGACAGAAGACTAAGTTTGGCAATCCGCTGGATTTTGGAAGCGGCCAGGGCGCGCTCGAGCAAAGACTATCATACTTTCCCGGAAAAATTAGCGGCGGAGCTTTTGGATGCTACCAAGAATGAAGGAGCGGCGATTAAGAAAAGGGATTCGGTTATCCGTATGGCAGAGGCCAACAAAGCTTTCGGCCACTTTAGATTTTAAATTTTTGTTTTATTTTCCTTAAAATTTAGCGTATTCTAGTATTATGGCACAGACGACGACAGACAGATTAAAAACATTAGACAAGGTTAGAAATATCGGCATTATTGCCCATATTGACGCGGGTAAAACCACTACTACCGAGCGTATTCTTTTTTACACCGGGAAAACCTATAAAATTGGGGATATTGACGAGGGGACAACCCAAATGGACTGGATGGAACAGGAAAAAGAAAGAGGCATTACCATTGTCTCCGCCGCTACCACCGCCTTCTGGAAAGATTACCGTATCAACATCATCGACACTCCGGGGCATGTCGATTTTACCGCCGAAGTCGAGCGTTCACTTAGAGTCCTTGACGGCGGAATAACCGTTCTCGACGCGGAAGAAGGTGTCCAATCCCAGTCGGAAACCGTTTGGCGACAAGCCGATAAATATAAAGTGCCAAGACTTTGTTTTGTCAACAAAATGGATAAACTGGGCGCGGATTTTTTGTCCACTGTTAAATCAATCGAAGACCGCTTGGGCGCCAACCCTTTAATTATGGTTTTACCGATTGGCTCGGAGCAAACCTTTAAAGGGATTGTGCATTTGCTGGAAATGAAAGCTTACATTTGGGGTTCGGACGAGTTGGGTGCGAAATTTGATGTGGTTGACGAGATTCCGGCCGAAATGGAAGCCCAGGTTAAAAAGTACCGCCATAA
>JBEKQB010000071.1:0-3268 GCA_049520155.1 Candidatus Levyibacteriota bacterium | reverse complement strand
TAATGACGCGTTGCGGAAAGCCTCGCAGTCAACGGCTTACACTGGCATTTTGGCGGTAACCGATGACCCGCTGGTCTCCAGTGATATTATCGGCAGTCCATATTCGGCCATTGTTGATTTATCCTTAACCCAAGTCATCGGCAATATGGTTAAGGTAATTGCCTGGTATGATAACGAATACGGTTATGCTAATCGTTTGGTTGAAGAAGTAATTATGGTTGGGAAAAGATTGGAAACTCAATTGCCTCTTGGGGATGCGACATTATGAGTAGTCAGAAACCAATAGATGTGCTGGGGATTAACAATATCACCATTTCCGGAAGAATCGGCGCCGGCGCCACCACTTTGGCAAAAAAACTTTCAGCCATACTAAGGTGGCCGTTACTTGAGGGAGGGGATCTGTTCGAAAAAATCCATAAAGAGCTGAACATCAGTCAGGTCGACGTGCTACAACGGCCCGATAGTTTTGATCTTAAATTTGAAGAGCAAATCAAAAGAATCTTAACCCACGAAAAAAATCAGATTATTCAAAGTCATCTGGCGGGTTTTGATATCCAGGGGATTGCTGGGGTATATAAAATTTTGGTTATCTGTCAGGATCCCGAGGGAGAAGACAAGGCTGATATCAGAATTGACAGATTGATGAACAGGGACGGCATTTCTTTAGAGGAAGCAAAACACGAGGCCTTAGTAAGGGAAAAGGAAAATTTGGAAAAATTCAGAAAATTATATGTTCACAAAGACCCCACTTGGGTTTATTGGGACCCAAAATATTATGATTTAATAGTTAACACTTACTCTTTGAATAAGGAAGAGGCCTTGCGGTTTGTCCTAGAAAAAATTGGATTCTCAAAGTCATAAGCCGCCGCTTGCAAAATTGTTGTATAATAAGCTACGTGAAAAAGTCTTTATTCTTTCTCGTACTGTTGTTTCTTTTTGCAGCCAGCGGCCAAAAAGTGCTTGCGCAAGCAATTTCCACCTCCCCAGCAGCACTAAACGTTCAATATAACCTTCCCTACACGGGAATTTTGCCTGATAATCCTCTGTATTTCTTAAAAGCTTTAAGGGATAATTTTCTGAATATTTTTATTACCGACCCGATCCAAAAAGCCAACTATGACCTCTTAATGGCAGATAAGCGGGTTGGCGCAGCGAGCGCATTGATTGACAAAGGGGAAGTGGATTTAGCGATTACTACTCTTTCAAAATCCGGGAATTATTTCTATTTGGCTGTCCAGCAAGCCGCCAGTGCCAAAAAACAAGGTGAAAATACTGGTGAGATTCTGACAAAACTCCTGGCAGCGTCTTTAAAACACCAACAAGTAATTTTCCAGATGGAGGAAAAGACCAAAGGTGATGCGAGACTTGTCCTGCAAGTGTCGCAAAAAAGAGCCGAAGACTTACAAAAGTCGGTTGAACAATTAAAGTATAAATAGCTACGGAATCTTTACGAATAGAATAATTTTTGTATACTGCTTTTAAGGTTGGCCTGCTTGGAATAAAATCATTTTTTGTTCGTTTCCCGGTTTGTTTACTATCTGCCCCAAATTTGAAGCTAAAAATAAACTTGACATCTTTTGATATAAATGTTAATAGTTGACAGGGTAGATATAGTGCCATATTATTTTTGTGGCACTATATCTAGCGTTTTAAGGCATCAAACAAAAATAAAGCTAAAAGGTGCCGAAAACTTGATATGAAGTGTCCATATTGCGGAAGTAAAGATACAGAAGTCGTTGAAACCAGAGACAGCGAGGATTTAGAGACCATCAGAAGAAGAAGGGAATGTGTAACGTGTGGCAAAAGGTTCACGACATACGAAAGAATAGAGAATATTAATTTAATAGTCATTAAAAAAGACGGGAAACGAGAGCAATTTGACAGGGATAAATTAAAAAGAGGCATTATCCGGTCTTGCGAAAAAACCAAAGTATCTCTTGAAGACATTGAAAAGATAGTTACGGAAATCGAGCGGGAGTTAAGAGGCGCCGATTCGGTGGAGGTAGAAAGTAAAAGAATCGGTCAGATGGTTGCCACACGGCTGAAAACCATGGATAAGGTGGCATACATCCGCTTCTCGAGTGTTTTTAGAAGATTCGTCGATGTTGAGGATTTCGAAAAGGAAGTAAAAAGATTAATTAAATAATATGAAATTGGACGGAATAAGAGAAAAAGTATTTTTAGACAGATACTCCTTAAAAGATAAATCGGGTAAGCCGATTGAAAAAACCCCGGACGAAATGTGGAAAAGGGTAGCTAAAGGGATTGCCGGTGTGGAAAAACCGAGAGACCGCAAAAAATGGGAGAAAAAATTCTTTGACCTAATGCAAGACTTCAAATTTTTGCCGGGTGGAAGAATTCTGGCCGGCGCCGGAACAGGCTTTGATGTGACCTATTACAATTGCTTTGTGATTCCAAACCCTCCTGACTCACGCGGCGGCATTATGGCTAACCTTACACAAATGATTGAAATTATGGCGCACGGCGGTGGCGTCGGGCTCAATCTCTCTTCGCTTCGACCACGCGGTTCAAGAGTCAAAAAAGTCAACGGCTTTTCTTCTGGTCCAATCAATTGGGCGGAGCTTTATTCACTGGCGACCAAAGACATTGTCCAGCAGGGGGGTTCAAGACGGGGCGCTTTAATGTTAATGCTTTGGGATTGGCACCCGGATATCGAAGAGTTTATTACCGTTAAACAGGATCTAAATAAAATCAACGGGGCCAACCTTTCGGTTTGCCTCTCCGATGCTTTTATGGAAGCGGTCAAGAAAAATGACGATTGGGATTTGGTTTATCCGGATTTGGATGACCCAAGGTATGATAAAAAATGGAACGGTGATTTGGATGCTTGGAAGAAAATTGGTGGCAAAGTCAAAGTGGTCAAAACCGTGAAAGCCAAATACCTGTGGAATTTAATTTGTACTGCCGCCTGGCAATCCGCCGAACCGGGATTGCACTTTTTAGACAGAAGCAATAAACGCTCTAATACACATTACTTTGAGACTCTAATCGCCACCAATCCTTGTGGCGAACAGCCATTATCGGCCTGGGCAGTCTGTAATTTGGGGGCTTTGAATCTGGCCGCTTATGTCAAGAATAAGCAATTTGATTACGATGCATTTTCCAAAGATGTGCAAGTGGCGGTTAGATTTTTGGATAATGTTATCGATGACACTTATTATTTCTATAAAGAAAATGAAAAAGTTGCTAAAGATATTAGGAGACAAGGTTTGGGAATTTTGGGGCTGGCAGATGCTTTAATCAAGAT
>JBEKQB010000070.1:0-3294 GCA_049520155.1 Candidatus Levyibacteriota bacterium | reverse complement strand
GCGACACCAAGGATGTAGATGTACAAATCGGCTCGACCTTTGACCAAAACGTAACCATGCTTAGTTCTAGTATTCAAATTCCGAATACTTTGATTGCGGGATTACCAACCGATGCTTCTATAACGGTTTCTAACACCGGCAAGAGTCTTATTCAAGAACAAACGGTTTCGGTCTCAACCAACTACTTAATGCCGCAAAAACAAAATTTTGTCGTTAAAGACATTCCGCCCTATGGTTTTGTGACAATCCCGATATCATTTAAAAAAACTCCATTTTTGACAAACCGCGAAAATACGGTTAAAATTACAGCTGGTAATTACGCTTTCTATAAAAACGTCTGGATTCTCCCGTTTTTTGTAACTAAATTGTTTATTTCAGGAGGAATCATATTTGTTAGTATCTGTATTATCATATCGCTCACTGCCTATCTTTTCAGGCGTCTATCTCTTTATAGACAAAGACGGGAAGACAATTTACGTGGGGAAAGCCAAGAATCTTAAAGCGCGGGTCTCCTCATATTTTTCCAGCCAAGATTTAGGCGAAAAAACGCGGATTCTGGTTTCGCAAATTCGAAAAATTGGAACTATTGAAGTTACTTCTGAGATTGAAGCTTTCCTCTTGGAAGAAAAATTAATTAAAAAGTATAAGCCATACTACAATATTAAATTGCTCGATGACAAACGCTATCCAAGTCTCAAAATTACAGTTAAGGATAAATACCCTAAAGTCTTGCTCGTCCGTAAAAAAGATGATGCCAATGCTTTATACTTTGGTCCTTATACCAGCACCTCTTCACTTCGAACAGTTCTAAAAATACTCAGAAGAATTTTCCCCTACCAGTCGGTGGTTAACCATCCTAATAAACTTTGTTTCTATTACCATCTCGGATTATGTCCTTGCCCAACTGTTACTCACGACGAAAATTACCAGAACAGCATTAAACATATCGTGAGCTTTCTAAACGGCAATAAAAACTTTTTACTCAAAGATTTAACCAAAGAAAGAAATCAAGCGAGTAAAAATGAGGATTTTGAAAAAGCAAGTCAAGTTCAAAAGCAAATCGATTCAATTGCGTTAATTACAAGTGCATTTTACCAACCCTTTGAATATGAGTTAAACCCGAATTTAAGAAGTGACGTCGTTGCTTCGAATCTGGAAGATTTGAAGCAGATTCTAAATGCAAATGGAGTTTCGGTTCCCAATTTATCCAGGATTGAATGTTATGATATCTCCAATACTTCCGGGGTAAATGCCACTGGTTCAATGGTAGTTTTTACCAACGGAGAAAAAGATTCGGCTTCTTACCGGCGTTTTAGGATAAAAAAAGATTATCATAGCCGGCCGAATGATTTTGCGATGCTGCAGGAGGTTTTGGAAAGGAGGCTAAAACGCAATGATTGGCCAAAACCGTCGTTAATCATTGTCGACGGTGGGAAAGGACAGGTTTCTTCGGCGAAAAAAATTATGCATAATTTATCCTTAAACATTCCCTTGCTCGGTTTAGCCAAAAGGGAGGAAATAATTATTCGAAGTGACCTGCAGGAAATTAAGTTGCCCAAAAATTCTCAAGCCTTACAGCTGATAATGCGGTTGAGAGACGAGGCTCACCGTTTTGCCATTGCTTACCACAAGAAATTAAGGTTCAAAGCTATTTTCGCTTAATGTCATACTCGTAAGGAAAATAGAGAAAAGTCGCCGGGGGATCATCTAACAAGTACTTTTGGAAATCGGCATAGATTTTCTGTCTGGCGCTAATATCGACAGTTTGCCTACCATCTTCCAAAAGCTTATCGATTCTTAAGTTTACATAATGGGTGATATTATTTTGCTGTGATGAGTGCCAAAGTGTATATTGGTCGGGGTCTTTAGAAACATTAAACTCACCTAAAAACACCTGGAAATCGTTCGGGAAACTATCAACAATTACGACGTTTGTCTTTACCCCGATTTTTGCCCAAAAATCCTTTATCTGATTGGCTAGTTTTGCATATTCGGGTAGAGCCTTTAACTCCAAGGCAAACGAAGCACTTTGAGAGGAACTAAGCGACTCTCCCAGCAAAAGCTTAGCGTGTTCGAAATCCTGATTGTAAGTAGTCAATCCGTTTTCGCTCACCCAAGAATCAGGCGGAAACGGACCGTAACTTCTTTGTCCAGAAGCAAAAACATCGGGCATAGCGTAAGCCAGCGCTTCCCTTAATCTTTTGTCCGATAAATCTTTATCTTGAGTATTATAAAAAAGTGTTACAAGTTGAGAATAGTTTATCCTTTTTGAAATAGTAGACAGTTTAAAGTCGGCCAAGCTTTTTCCATCAAAATTCAGACTTCTAACTCCTATAATTTCGTTGACATCGCCTAAAGCATAGGCCGTTTTTAAAGCTTCTTCGGTTGGATAAAATTGATAGGCAATTTCCTGGCTATGTCCTTTAGTGGTCACCAAACTAATTGATTGTACGAAATTACCGTTTAAATTTACCGCTTGTACCCGATAGTTACCGATGCCGACGAAACCATCCTTAAATATTGGCCGTGAGACAGTTAGGAGGAATGGCGAATAACTGCTTTTTAAATTAAAAACGATGGTGCTTTTATCCGGTCTTTCGACTTGGACATCGGCGAAATTGTATTGAATTTGATCTGAAGTAAATTTAGTACCGTCGTTAAAATAAATGTTATCTTTCAAATAAAAAATGTAGGTCTTCCCGTCATTTTTGATTTCCCAGGATTTTGCTAAATCCGGTTTTGGCAAATAGTCCGGCCCCGCATAAACCAAACCCTTTGACACTTTAGATAAAATGACCGAGGGCAAATTGTCAATGCTATAAGCGCCAACCATACCGATAGTTTGCTCCTGAGTAAAAGGAATTAACGGAATAAAGTAGCTAACGACAAATTTCAAAAGAAAAAAAACCAACAGACCAAGACCAAAGGAAATTAAAATGGTTCTACGCCATTTTCTTACGTATGCCTTTAGAAGCCACACAATAAGACGTCTTCTGCTTAAGAAAATCATACTATTTTAAGGGGAGTAGAAGAAGCAGAGAAACTATGGCAAAAATGACAGTGGTAACGACTGTTGCCCACATCAAAAGCTTTTCTACACTTCTCTTGCTTCTATAAAATTCACCGGTTCCACCAAAAGCCGTCGACAAACCACTTCCCTGCATCTGCAAAAGTACCAACACGATTAATGCGATTGCTGCAACGATTTCAATCAAATTTAATATAATCATTGATTTGATTATATCTTTTTATGGAGTGTTTTTGCAAGCCTTAGAAGATTTATTTTTTAACCAA
>JBEKQB010000069.1:0-3303 GCA_049520155.1 Candidatus Levyibacteriota bacterium | reverse complement strand
AATTAAGGACGAACTAGTCAGGGAAAAATATGATCTAATCCACGTCGAAACATTTTATGTCTACCAAAACCTTCCTAAAGTTTCCATCCCGGTCATTCTGGTGGAGCATAACGTGGAGTATCTGGCTTACCAAAGGTACGCTAAATTAGCCAACCCCCTTTTGAAGCTATTTTTTACTATCGATGTGCTGAAGTTAAAAAGCAAGGAAGAAAAGGCCTGGCGGAAAGTAGATAAGTTAGTGGCCGTTTCCAACATGGAAAGAAGGCTAATGAAACGGGCGGATATTAGCGTCGTTCCCAACGGCGTTGATCTAAATAATTTTCAATTTCGAAGCTCTCAAAATCTGCCTGATGAGAAGAGAATTCTGTTTATCGGCGATTTTAAATGGTTTCAGAATGTCGATGCCGCCGAAGTGATCTTAAAGCAAATTTGGCCAAGGATTGGTTTAAGACTGGCGGAAGCCAAAAATCGAACCGATGTCAAGCTCTGGATTATCGGCCGGAATATTCCGGAGAAGATTAAAAGACTAGCGGCTTCCAAACATATTATTTTGGAGGAAGACAGTAAAGAAGACACGGTGGAAATTTTCCGCCGGGCCTATCTGCTTTTGGCGCCGATTAGAGCCGGCGGAGGCACAAGCTATAAGATACTGGAAGCAATGGCTTCCGGCGTTGCGGTCGTAACGACCAATTTGGGGCTGGAAGGGTTGGAGGCGAAAAATAATATCCATGCTTTGGCCTCCGAAAAAGAGGACGAGCTAGCAGAACTGGCTTTAGTGCTAATTCAAGACCACAGCGTCTATCGAAAATTGACGTTAAACGCCAGGAAACTAATTGAGGAAAAATATGACTGGAGAATAATCGCCCAAAAATTGGACGAGGTTTATATGTCCTGTTTTTAATATGGATTTATCAATCATCATTGTTTCTTATAACACCAAGGAATTTTTAAACGGTTGCCTTGAGTCAATTTATCAAACGACTAAAAATATCAATTTTGAAGTAATTGTGGTGGATAATGCTTCTTCCGATGGGACGGTAAAAGCTCTCAGAAAGCTTAAAAATGAAAATCTAAACTTAATTGAGAACAAAAAAAATCTGGGATTTTCCAAAGCGAATAATCTTGGGGTAAAAAAAGCTAGTGGAAGATACCTGCTGTTTTTAAATCCCGATATTGTCGTCCACCCAGAAACTTTACAAGGAATGGTTCAATTTATGGATCAACATCAGGACTCGGGTGCGGCTACTTGCAAACTGCTTCTGCCAAACGGAAAAGTTGATGATGCTTCACACCGTGGATTTCCAACGCCTTGGAATTCATTCTGTCACTTTTTGGGACTGGCAAAGATATTTGGTAAAACAAAACTTTTCGGCGGATACAATTTGGAATATCTAGATTTAGCAAAAACGCACCAAATTGACGCTTTAGCCGGAGCCTTTATGTTGGTGCGAAAAAAAGCCGGGGAGGAGGCTGGCTGGTGGGACGAAGATTATTTCTTTTATGGCGAAGATTTGGATTTTTGCCTTATGCTAGAACAAAACGGTTGGAAGATTTATTACGTGCCCGAATATTCAGCGCTTCATTACAAAGGGGTTTCCGGCGGAATTAAAAGGGTTTCTAAAGACATTACTACTGCGGATGAACAAACAAGAATAAAATCGCAAAAGGAAAGGTTTAGAGCAATGCGCCTCTTCTACCAAAAACATTATGAACAAAAATACCCGTGGCTTATTACCCGCTTGGTCTATTCGGGAATTAGCTTGAAGCAAAAACTAGCTGCCTAAATTACCGGATCAAAGGACATTTGGTCGCTAATCTCTTTAAACCTTCCGATAGCCGCTCTTACTCCCCATCTTTGGTCGGACGGAATTTCCCTACTTGAGATTACAGCTTCAAATAATTTTGTTCCACTGGGGTCAGTAGTTAATAAATCTACAGCATTTGCCTGTTCCATTGCTCCGTCGTTGCCTGGACTTATGGTAGGAGAAGAGAATATTTTTGTCATCAGCAGAAAGCCTTCGATTATCGCTCTTTTTCTGTCGTCAGTGTCTTTGCCATCTAGTTTTTCAGTAAGTGTTCTAGTAGCTTCATCAATCATTAGCAAGGCGATGCCTTTTGTAAGGGGGACTCTTTCTAAAAGCTCTCTATTTGGTCCCAAAGGCGCTACAAGCCATTGCTCTTGGTCGTCTGATAGCTGTCCGTGAGGACATATCTCAGCGTCAGGGCATTGGGGAGAAAGCTCGACCATAATATCAGCATATTAACGGTAATGTTTAAAGTCAAGTTTTGATGTTATAATTTAGATTATGAGGATTGGGATTGATTGTCGCCTGTGGAAACAGACCGGCGTTGGTAGATATACCAGAAACATTGTCTTAAACTTACAAAAAATTGACCAGAAAAACCGCTACGTACTGTTTGTGAGAAGCGAAGACTACGAGGGTATAAAAAGACGAATTAATAATCCTAAATGGAAAATTGTGCAAACCGAGATAAGGTGGCATTCTCTTTCGGAGCAACTAAAATTTCCCACTATTATTAGAAGAGAAAAGCTCGATTTAATGCACTTTCCCTATTTCTCGGTGCCGATTTTTTATAACCGTCCTTACATTGTTACCATCCACGATTTAATTATTAACCATTTTTCCACCGGGAAGGCTTCAACTCTGGCTTATCCTTTATACATTGGGAAACGCGAGCTATATAAATTTGTAATAGCAAAAGCAGCGAAGAAAGCAATTAAAATTATAACGCCTTCGAATGCGACCAAGCAGGAAATAATGGACCATCTCAAAATTGCCGAAAATAAAATTGACGTTATTTACGAGGCGGCAGAACTCCATAGCCAGAATTCAAGCGTAGGGTTTAAACAGTATAGTCACTATTTTCTGTATGTTGGGAATGCCTACCCACATAAGAATCTAGAAACGTTAATTAGAGCTTTCGGCAGGATTGCCAGCGAACAAAATGATTTGAAATTAATTCTAGTCGGTCAAAAAGATTATTTCTATCAGCGGTTGCAAAAAGAGAATCAGTCCGACAAGATAATTTTTTACGGAAAGGCCAATGACAAGGAATTAATAAATCTCTACCAAAATGCAATTGCCTTGGTAACGCCGTCTTTAATGGAAGGATTTGGTTTGCCGGTTCTAGAAGCAATGTCGTTAAGATGTTTAGTTTTAGCTTCAGGTATCCCGGCCCTTAAAGAAATTACGGCTGATAATGCGATTTATTTTAATCCGCAGGACGAAAACGATATTTATCTAAAACTGAAAGACGTTTTGGAAAACGTTGATAAATACC
>JBEKQB010000068.1:0-3374 GCA_049520155.1 Candidatus Levyibacteriota bacterium | reverse complement strand
AGTTAATGTAGAGCAAGCAGAAAAGTATTATCAAAACCACAATTGCCAATTCAAATTTCCGAAAATAATCACTTAGAATAAGCCACTTACTCCCCAAATAAAAGCCGAAATAGGAAACAACTGGAACATAGATTAACACAGCTAAAATAGCACTCATTAGAAATTTAGTGAATTTTACCTCAGTGATGCCGGCAGCAACGGCGATAAATGATTTGACTCCGGGTAACATTTTGCCGATAAATACTACAGGTGCACCGTATTTTTTAATCCAGGTTGTAGCTAAATGGTAATCATGCTCGGTGACTAGAATAAACTTCCCGTAGTTTCTAATCAAAGACAGTAATAAGTTTTCTTCCAGGAGATAACCGATTGAGTACCCGATTAATGAGCCAGTCAAATCACCCAAAATGCCGGCGATTATCACGAAAATTAAAGATAAATTACCTTGATTAGCTAAGAATCCGGCAAAAGGAAGCGTTACTTCGGACGGAATTGGTATTGCGGTGGCGTTTAAAACCATTAAGACGAAAACGCCAAAGTAGCCGACTGATTGAATTACGTGTATAATAATGCCTGGTAATTGTCCTAACATAAATGGGAATTCTTTACATTGTATCAACACCAATCGGCAATTTACAAGATATTACCTTACGAGCAATTGAGATTATCAAAAATACCGAATACATTGCTTGTGAAGATACCAGGAAAACCAGTTTTTTAATTAAATTTCTGTCAGGAAAGTTTGGTTCATTCGGGGATAAATTTTTATTTTCGGTTTACGAAGAAAACGAAGTCAAAAGAATTCCTGAGATCTTAAATCTTTTGCAAAACGGCAAAAATGTGGCTCTAATTTCGGATGCCGGCACGCCGCTAATATCCGATCCTGGATTTAAATTGGTTAGAGAATGTTTAGCTATTGGCACTAAAGTTGAATCAGTTCCCGGTCCGTCATCGGTAATATCCGCCTTAGTTGTCTCAGGATTACCTTCGGATAAGTTTACTTTTGTCGGCTTTTTGCCTAAAAAACCGGGACACCGCAAGACTTTTTTGGAAAATTTAAAAAAATCCCTAGCATTAATCAAGACAACGGTCATAATCTTGGAATCTCCCTTTAGACTAGTCAAAACTTTAGAAGAGCTACAGACGGTTTTCGGTGACAGGGAAGCAGTCGTTGCTAGGGAGCTGACAAAAATTCATGAAGAAGTAAGGAAAGGAAAAATTTCCAAATTAATAGCGCACTATCAAACAACAAGTCCAAAAGGGGAGATTGTCGTTCTTTTTTAAAAAGCTTTTAGTTGGTTTTGGATTTGTAAAAGCCGGTTATATTTGGCTACCCTCTCGCCCCTAGCAGGAGCGCCAAACTTGACATAATCGGCCGAAGCCGCCACCGCAAAATCCGCAATAAAATCGTCATTTGTTTCGCCTGAACGGTGGGAAACTGTAATTTTAAGTCCGGCTTGCCGTGCCATTTCTACGACCGCCAGAGCTTCTATAACCGTCCCAATCTGATTTGGCTTAATAATGATTCCCGTAATCGCTTTTTTCTGCAAAGCAGTCTGCAGACGGTAGGGATTTGTCGCTGTTAAATCGTCACCGACAATCAGAGTTTGGCTCGATAATTCGTCGCAAAGCTGCCCCCAATTATCCCAATCATCCTCTGCTAAACCATCCTCCAGATAAAGAAAGTGATATTGCTCGTTAAGTATTTTGTAAAAGGCGATTAAGTCTTTGGCTGAAAGAGAACTGCCCTTGTCTTTAAGGTGATATTCATTTTGGGAATAAAAATTGTTAGAGGCTGCATCTAGGCCAAAAAAAACATCAAAACCAAGCCTTAAATTGGCTGATTCTACTGAACGCTTTAAAAGTAGCAGTGCATCCTGGTTGGTTGCCAGTTTTGGAGAGAATCCTCCTTCATCACCGATAAGAGTAGATAAATCGTTTGTTTCGATATTTTTCCTTAATGAATTATAAATATCAGCAACCATTTTCAAACTCTCTTCGTAGGCTCTTGAGGAAGCAGAAATAACTAGAAATTCCTGAAAATCAAAATTATTTTCGGCATGCTTACCGCCATTTATTAAATTAAATAGCGGCGTAGGAATCTTAAGTGGTAAGTTTTCTTTCTTAATAAATTCCCTTAAATATAAAAACAAAGGGAGCACGGAACTTTTTGCCGAAGCCTTAGCAACCGCCATCGAGACCGAAAGAGTCGCATTTGCTCCAAGCCTACTCTTATTTTGCGTTCCGTCCAAATCAATCATCTTCTTGTCAATTTCCTGCTGCCTTGAGGCATCCATTCCGATTAGGTTAGGGGCGATTAATTTATTGACGTTCATAATGGCGTTTAGAACACCTAGTCCTTGAAAGCGCGCTTGGTCATTATCCTTTAAATCAACCGCCTCATATTTCCCGACTGAAGTTCCAGTTGGGGAGGACGCAATTCCGGTGGCTCCGTCGGATAAGATAACTGTAGTTTCCACCGTAGGGTTTCCCTTAGCATTTAAGATTTCCCTAGCGGATATTTGCTTAATTTTTGCCATAGGCAGTTACTTATTTAATATTTCTTTTTCTGTTTGCGCAAGAAGCTTTCTGGTAGAATCAATTGCGTCGGGTGAAACCGAAACGCTAGTTACGCCCCAAGAAACAAGCTTTCTCACTAACTCCGGATAGGTAGAGACCGCCTGACCGCACATTGAAGCAGTAATGCCGTATTTATGGGCTGTCTTAACAACGTGTTCAAAAGCCCATAACGGTGCCGGATACATTTCGTTAAACTCGCTGGCGACTTCATAATTATCTCTGTCTGTGCCCATTACCAACATGGTTAAATCGTTAGAACCAATCGAGACACCGTCAATCCCGACCTCAATAAAATTTTCAAACATAATTACATTGGAAGGAATTTCTACCATCATCCATAATTTAAAAGTTGAGGAACGCTCGAGGCCCGCTTCATTAATAATTTTCTTAACTGCGACTAATTCTTCGACCGTTCTCACAAACGGAATCATCATCCAGAGATTTTTATAACCCATTTTATTGCGGACGATTTTAATCGCTTCTAGCTCTAGCTTAAACACTTCGGGGTCATGAATATAACGGAAAGCGCCCCTAAACCCCAGCATTGGATTAGATTCTTCCGGTTCAAAATCTTTTCCGCCGACCAAATTTCGGTATTCGTTGGTCTTAAAATCGGAGGCTCTATAAACAACCGGCCGCGGATCAAAAGCAGAGCAGAATTTGCCCAAATCGGTTGCTAATCTTTCGATAAACTCATGACGCTTACCATCCCGAATCATTTTTTTCGGATGAACACCGATACCGGCCATCATGAATTCCGCCCGCAGTAACCCGACTCCATCAACGTTTCGTTT
>JBEKQB010000067.1:0-3375 GCA_049520155.1 Candidatus Levyibacteriota bacterium | reverse complement strand
AGCCTGATATCAACATCGTCACCGGCAATTATTGCATCGCCGAGTTTTAAACCCAACGGGGCCAAGATATAGCGCTTTTCGCCGTCTTTGTATTGTACCAGAGCGATGTCGGAAGTGCGATTAGGATCGTATTCAAGCGAAATTACTTTTGCTTCGATATTCCGTTTATCTCGCTTGAAATCAATTACCCGGATAAACCTTCTTTGCTCTTTGCCCTGGTGCCTGACGGAAACTTGTCCCGAGACATCTCTTCCCGATTGTTTCTTTTTAATAAATTTTAAGTTTTTCATATTATTTATTCTCAACTCCACTTGTATCGAAAATGGCAATCTTTTGACCCTCTTTGACCGTCACAACCGCTTTTTTAAAGGGGCTCCGTATAATTTCGTTTCTTTTTGCTCCCGCCCTGACCGTTCGCCCCTTCACCGTCACGGTGGAAATTTTTACGGCATTAACTTTGAATTTTTCTTCAACCGCTTTTTTAATATCTCTCTTTCCAGCTTTTAAAGAAACTTTGAACGTATACCGCCCTTTGGAGGCATCATTCATTGATTTCTCGCTAATAATCGGTCCGATAATAACATTGACTGCGTACATATTATTTTAAAAACGTCTCCTTTAAACTATCGATAGCGCCCTTCATAAACAGGATTCTTTTGTTAGCCAGAACTTCATAAGTGTTGATAAGCCCTGCGCTATTAACGGTAACGCCTTTAATATTTCTTCCTGCTTTGATTACATTGTTGAACTGATTTCCTGATGGTATAATTAATAAAACCTGTGAATTTCTCCCATTAAGCTCTAACTTTTTGATGGCCTCTGCCATTTTCCTGGTTTTCGGTTCAATTTTTTCCAAACCGGTCACGATTTTTATTTCCCCGTCTTTAAGCTTGGCCGACAAAGCCGAAAACAAAGCCACCCTTCGCATATTTTGGTTTAACTTAAGTGAAAAATCTCTGGGCTTTGGCCCGAAGGCAATTCCTCCGCCGACAAAGATGGGCGCGGATGCCGCTCCGTGTCTGGCTCGACCAGTGCCTTTTTGTCTGTAAATTTTTCGGGTGGAAATTTTTACTTCGCCCCTTGATTTTGTACTTGATGTTCCCCGTCTTTGGTTAGCTAGATAAACTCTGACCGCCTGCGTCATTAAGGTCCTATTAATTTTTGCACCAAAAATTTCTGCCGGTAGAGTAGTGCTTCCCACCACTTTCCCCTTAGGATCATAAACGTGTTGTCTTAAACCGGTTTCTTTTGGAGCAATAGTTTTAGCTACCGCTTTTTTTACAACCGGTGCCTTTTTTACTGTCACTTTTGGCTTTTGAACTTTAACTGTTTTTTTAGCTGTTGGCATTTCCTTCTCCTGTCTTTACCTCTGTCTTTTCTTCAATAGCGCCAGAGACTGAACCATCTTGAGGCGAATCGGAAACCGATTCTGCATCAGCTTTTGCATCTTCGCTTGATTTTTTTGATTGGTTTCCGCTTGGCGAAGGCGTCTCTGAAGCTTGATTTTCAGTTTGAACAGCCTGAGCGTCGTCCGAAAGATGCGTTTGGTCTCCAGCACTCTCAACCTCTGTTTGAGCTTCTGCCGCAATTGGCTCATCAATCACTTCTTTATACAATGGCACGAATTTTTTATTGGTGCCCATTTTTTTAACCACCACAATTGAATTTACCGAGCCGGGAACCAAACCTCTAATTAACAACACTCCGTCACTAGTTACTTCGATCACTTCCAAATTTTTAACCGTAACTGTTTCCTGCCCCATTCTGCCGGCCATTTTTTTACCCTTATAAACTCTTCCCGGAGTGGTTGTCTGGCCAATTGAACCTGGTGCCCTTTCCCTGTCCGATTGTCCATGGGTTCTTGGACCGCCTGCAAAATGGTAGCGTTTAACTCCGCCGGCGAAGCCTTTACCTTTGGAGATTCCGGTGACATCAATAATGTCGCCCGGCGCAAAAATATCGGCCGGGTTAATTTGGGTTCCGGCCGTAGCATCAACAATATCATCAACTCTTATTTCTCTTAAAAAAGCAGGTGTATTTGTTAGACCTGCTTTTTTGCTGTGATTGACCAATGACTTTCTGGCTTTTTTCTTGGTTTCAATACCAAGTTGCAAAGCGTTATAGCCTTCTTTATCGGCCGCTTTGACTTGGGTGATAACGTTACCAAAAACACGGACTCCCGACAATGGAACTCTGGTCCCGTCTTGCAGGAAGCCTTGTTTCTGATAAATTTTCTTTCCGATTAATGACGACAATTGCATATTTTACCTGGCTATAAACAACAAAAAAAGTGACCACATAGATCACTTTACTTACCAAAAAAGTAGTTTTAAGCTATCCTATGTAGTTACAATCACCTCCTGATTTATAACCATTTTGTACCTGTAATTATATAGTAGGGTGATCCTAAATGCAAGAGGAGTTAAGCGGAGAATTTCCATTGAGAAACGCTTAGGTTTACTTTTTCTCTTTTGAAGCGTACGCCTTCGGCGATTAACAGTGCTTTTTTGGCTTTTATTCCACCACTGCCCGAATAACCGGTTAAGCTTCCGTCGGAGGCAACCACTCGGTGACATGGTGTATGCGGAGCGTCCTGATTTGTCTTCATGAACAAGCCAACGGCGCGGCCGGCTCTGGGATTTCCCGCCAGTTTTGCTAACTGACCGTAAGTAGCCACTTTTCCTTTAGGAATTTGCCTAGTGAACTGATAAACTTTATCTCTGAATGAGGTTTTCATGAGAGAATTATATCAGTTTTGAGTTTTTAGGTTTTGGGGCTTGATTAGAAATTGGAAATTGGAAATTATAACTTCTTGTATTCGATTTTTGTGATCAGCGAATTGTCTTTTTGAAGTTTTGAGTCTCTAATATGTTTTCTGTAATAAGCTTGAACGACGATTTTACTGTAATCGCTAACTTTTTGCATAAACTCGATACCATGCAAATGGTCGTTTTCGTGTTGAATAACCCTTGCCAGAATCCCATCCGCTCTTAATCTGAATTTTTGTCCCTTTTCGTCTAATGCCTCCACTTCAATTTCCTCCGGTCTTATTACCGGGCCAAAAATTGCTCCACCGGCAACGCTTCCACAACCTTCGTAAATAATATTTTTCTTCTTTGATTGATAAGTGATTTTCGGATTGATATAAACTCTTAATTTATCTGTTTTGCCCAGTTTTCTTTCTTTTGTATTTATCGGGTGAGTAATAAAAACCATCTGGTTTTCGCCGATCTGTGTGGCCGCAATCCCAATTAACCCGGCTTTTTTGTTGGTTGAGATAAGATCTCTGATAAGTTTTTGAGTTTTTGAAGATTTGTAATTGGGGACCAATTTATTTTTCGCTTTTAGTCTTGGGTCTCCCGCCATAACGACTTT
>JBEKQB010000066.1:0-3425 GCA_049520155.1 Candidatus Levyibacteriota bacterium | reverse complement strand
GTTTCTGAAGGTTGGCGATGGTCGAAAGCGTAGGATTTATTGCAAACACACCAAGTATAATAGCGGTTGTTAGCGTTAAAACAATAGTGATATATTTTTGCGCTTTCTCCCGCTTAATATCCGGAATCAGCTCTAAATATTTCTCGTATTGGTCCTTTTTTATGCCTTTAATTTGAAAGCGCATTTGTGCCTCCTTGTCCTTTAAGGGTTGCCGTAATGCCCACAGTAATAGTTGCATTGGCTGTATCATTCTGAATTCTGTCTAGGCTAACATTGTCAATAAGGGGATAACCTTTCAAGTTGTCAATAAAATTGCTAAGAGCAAGAACCGAGTTCGCATTCCCTTCCACTTGTACTTTTCCCCCAGTCAAATTAAAGATCTTAAAAGTAAATCCGTTTGGTGCAAGAGCAATAATGTCATTAAATATTTTTAAACTCTTTGCAGAATCTTTAGAAACTGAAGAGATCAACGCCAATCTATCTTGTAAATTTCGATATTTACTTTCGCTATCTTTTTGATAGGCCACAATCGCCTGTTCTTGTTTTATTTTACCTTGCAGTGTTTGCAACTGATTATCAAGCGAAAAACGGTAGAGAAACGCTCCCAGTGCCACCAGTTCGACGATAATCACTAAAGCTCTACCAACCGTTAATGCCCAAGAGACAATTAAGTCTAGAGTCTTATTCTTGTTTTCCAATAAATTAATAGAGGCAGAAAACTTCGCCATACTAACTTTAGTCTATTGGTTTTTGAGGTTTTTGTCAAAGAAGAGACGGGTTATTTTTTAGCTCTAGGAGTTTTCTTTTTTGCCGCTGGTTTGGTTGAGGTTTTGGCTTTTGCCGCTGGTTTGGCAAGTTTACTTAATCTAGATTTGATTCTGGCCGCCTTGTTTTTATGGATTAAACCTTTTTTAACAGCTTTATCTACCAAAGAAACAGCTTTCCTGACTTTCTCAGCGGTCTTAGTTTTTTGGGCTTCTTTAACGGCATCTTTAAAGGTTGTTCGGAGAAAATTATTAGCTTTCTGTCTTTTTTTATCCTGCTTCAATTTCTTTTTAGCTGATTTTATTACTGGCATGCGGGTATTTTAGCATGCTATACTGTAAAAAACAATATAATTATGCCTAAAGATCTTTTTAAAAGAGGTCTTAACCTTCTTTTTAAACGCCAGAACAACATTTTATCCGCCGCGTTTGTCATAATGGCAACGATTATCTTTTCGCAAGTCTTAGGGCTAACTAGGCAAAGACTGTTAGTCTCTATTTTTGGAGCATCGAATACGCTCGGGATTTACTTAGCGTCTACCAGATTGCCGGATTTTTTATTTCAGATTTTAATCGCCGGAGCCTTGTCTTCGGCTTTCATCCCGGTTTTTTCGGAATATATCGTTAAAGGCAGGGAGCAGGAAGGACACAAGGTCGCTTCAACCTTACTTTTTTTAAGCTTAGGCATTTTTGCGTTCTTTTCGTTGATCCTATTTATTTTTGCAAAACAGTTCTCAACCCTTATGGCGCCCGGGTTTTCAAACGCGCAATTAAATCTACTGACCAGTCTTACCAGAATTGTCATCTTCGGAGAAATACTTTTTATTATTGGTAGTTTTCTTTCGGCGATTCTCCAATCTTATAACCGTTTTTTTATCCCGGGCTTTGCGGCCGCGATGTATAATTTCGGCATCATTATCGGCATTATCTTGCTTTCTCCCTTTTTAGGAATTTACGCTGCTGCTTATGGTGTCATCATCGGCGCTTTACTGTTTGTCCTGTTCCAGATTCCACTGGCCCAAAAAATGGGCTTTTCGTTTAAGCCGTCTCTTTCCTTAGAATCAATTAAGTCTTCGGGAGTATTGGATGTTTTAAAATTAATTTGGCCCCGCACAATTTCAATTGCGGTTTTTCAATTGGGGACGATTATTACTGTTACACTTGTCTCCTTCCTGCAGAATCCGGGCAGAAATTATGTCATTTTCGATTATGCTCAGACTTTAGCTTTTGCCCCAGTTGCCCTTTTTGGACAAGCGATAGCCCAAGCGGCATTTCCGGTACTTTCAAAAGAAAAAGAACGGCTTGAAGATTTTAAAGTCACCTTTATCACTAGCTTTAACCAGATGCTCTACCTGGTTTTACCGATTTCCGTCTTATTATTGGTTTTAAGAATCCCGATTGTCAGACTTATTTTCGGAGCTGCACGATTCGATTGGACGGCCACTGTTTTAACCGGGAGAACACTGGCTTTTTTCAGTATTTCAATCT
This sequence comes from Candidatus Levyibacteriota bacterium, assembly GCA_049520155.1. Classification (GTDB taxonomy): domain Bacteria; phylum Patescibacteriota; class Microgenomatia; order Levybacterales; family UBA12049; genus DATKGX01. Next base: position 1,173 of record JBEKQB010000066.1, on the reverse strand, counting down.
TTGCTCAAGCCTTGGTTTATTTGGTCGCCAGGGGCTTTTACGCCTTGCACGATACCAAAACCCCTTTAACTATCGGGGCGGTAACGACAGCTTTGATGGTTTTCTTAGGAGCCGGTTTTATTTTCTTTTACCACGCCGGAGTGGAAAGCATTGCCGTTGCCTATTCGATAGCGTCAATTTTAAATTTTCTGATTTTATTTATCTTCCTTGATCGAAAAGTTGGCGGTTTTGACAAACTTTCCCTGTTCAAGACAGTTTCAAAGATCTTCCTGGCGACTTTTTTTACCGCTTTTGCCTTATACGTCCCGATCAAACTTTTAGATCAGTTAGTTTTTGATACGACCAAGACCATCAACTTAATTCTACTAACCGGAATCTCCAGTAGCATCGGATTACTGTTATACCTTTTCCTGACTTGGCTGTTCGACGTCAAGGAAGCAACCATGTTTATAACGCTTTTCAAAAAGGTTGGGGACTGGAGACAAATTCTAATAGGGAGCGAGGAAACAATTGACGCGACCCGCTTCAATCCCTAAAATACTTTCACCAAACCTATGCTTTTCAATAATATTCGTAATTTTGCCATCATCGCTCACGTTGATCATGGAAAATCAACGCTGGCCGATCGGTTCTTGGAGATAACCGATACAATCCAAAAAGATAAGTTAAAAGAACAATTTTTGGATCAAAATCCGATTTCGCGCGAACGTGGCATTACGATTAAACTGGCGCCAGTGAGGATGAAGTATCAACTTGACGGGCAAGATTACATTTTGGATCTTATCGATACTCCTGGACATATGGATTTTTCCTATGAAGTTTCAAGAACATTAGCTGCTTGTGAGGGAGCGATACTTTTAGTTGATGCCACTAAAGGTATTCAAGCTCAGACGGTGGCGCATTACAACGCGGCGAAAAAAGAAAATCTGGTGCTTATCCCGGCCATTAACAAAATAGACCTTCCGACCGCAAATACCAAAGAGGTCACCAGAGATTTAATCGAAACTTTTGGATTTAAGGAAGAAGAAATCTATTATGTTTCGGCCAAGACAGGGGAGAATACACAAAAGCTTCTGGACGCGGTGATCAGAAAAATTCCGTCCCCAAAAATTAACGAAAATGCTCCGCTTCGAGGATTGGTTTTTGACGCAGCTTTCGACGAGCACAGGGGAG
>JBEKQB010000065.1:0-3437 GCA_049520155.1 Candidatus Levyibacteriota bacterium | reverse complement strand
GCTGATGGGTAGGCTAACTTTGAATCCTAAAAACCACATCGACCCAATGATGACCATCGCTTTTCCGCTTCTGACCTATTTCGGCAGCGGCGGAACTCTCATCTTCGGCGGCGCCAAACCAGTTCCAGTTGACCCATTCAATTTTCAGGAGCCTAAGAAAGACATGGCTTTAGTTTCTTTGGCCGGTCCGGGAACCAATTTCTTGCTTGCGATTAGTGCCGCTATTTTGGTTAAAATTCTGGTTTTTATCACTCCCTACTTCGGCGCCAGTCCGCTTTTAACTTCGATTGTTATCCCTATTTATACTTTTTTGGCTTTGGTCGTCAGGATAAATCTGCTCTTGGGGATTTTTAACTTAATTCCGATTCCCCCGCTTGACGGCTCCAAGATTTTCGCGCTTTTATTGCCCGACCGTGAAGCCACAGTTTATTTATCGATTGGGACGTTCGGAATTCTTATAATTTTCTTTCTACTGATGTTTCCAATCGGAGGGTTGTCTTTGGGAGATTTAATTTTCAACCTGCTTACTTTCTCCCTGCACCTGCTGGGGTTATAAACTAATCAATTCCATTTGGAAATCTCCTCAACCAATTATCTGCACGTCCATGCACTCGTGGTAGCCTAGGCGCAAAAGCTAATTCATTTACCGTAAGCTTTCCACAAGAAAGACAATCTCTTGCTAACTGAGTATTAAGGTCGCCTCTCTCTAATGGAGCAACGGATCCATCATATGAGTAATCTGCGAGTAAGCGGCCTCCGAATCCAACTGTACGATCTCTGTCTCCATCTATCTGAAAAGCACCAGTTGGTTCATCTGGCGGACAATCTGCTCCTACGGAATAAATAGGTTCTTTTCCTGTGGGAGAAACGAATCCTCTAATCTGATTTATTAATAAGCTACTTTCTTTTCTTCCCATAACAAAATAAGTATAGCATAAAAATCAACAATTATCAAACTATAAGCTTTTTAATTTACCAATAAAAAGGCCTAAGTTAAAAAATCAACTATGGAACTTTTGCAGGCCAGGAGAGAATCGAACTCCCAATAGAGGTTTTGGAGACCCCTGTTATACCATTTAACTACTGGCCTATGACGCTATTATACTGGGAACCAACATTCTTATCAATCTTCCCTCTTTAGCTCAAGTTTGATAGAATACAGGGGTGACGCCGACTTAGCTCAGCGGTAGAGCAACACTTTTGTAAAGTGAAGGTCCTCGGTTCAAATCCGAGAGTCGGCTCAAGCGCAGACTGTTGACACATGGTATGCTACCATGTAGAATAAACGCGTGAATAGTAAAAGAAAAGGTAGCGTAGCTATTGGAGAAGCAATCGTATATTTCACAAATATTAACGAGTCTGTATTTATACCCGTTTCTGATTGTGATAAGTATGATTTAATTGTTGACGAAAAAGGGATTCTTAGAAAGGTTCAATGTAAATATTCAGATGATAAAGAGAAAAGTGGAGGTTTTATCGTAGACCTTAGAACGTTTGGAGGATATCGGGGGAAAACATATCATACAAAATATACAAGAGACGATTTTGATTATCTTTTTATTGCGTGTAGCAATAAAGATAAATATTTAGTTCCTGTTGAAAGCGTGTGGGACAAGTCTCAAATAGTTGTTGGAAATAAAAGTTGGAACGAGTTTAAGCTTTAAGCTGAGTTCGCGTAGCGGCAATCGCACCTCGCTGTAGACGAGGCGGCCGGAAGGCCTGCGGGGGTTCGAGTCCCTCACTCAGCACCGCGTCAAACGCGGCTGGCACCAATCGCCGGCTTGGCTCAGTGGTAGAGCAAGTCATTGGTAATGACTAGATCGTGGGTCCGATTCCCACAGCCGGCTCTAATATTAGCTCTTCAAATCTTAGGCAAATTCTGCTAGAATACCGATTATGGCTAAAAAGGGAGAGCACAGGGTAACTTTAGGACTGGTTTGCGCTGTTTGCAAAAACAGAAATTATGTCACGACCAGAAATAAGCTCAACACGGAAGAAAAGTTATTGCTCAAAAAGTACTGTAGACACTGCAGAAAAGTTACTGAGCACAAAGAAAACGAAAAACTAAAATAACTACCTCTTTAATTTTCAAAAGAATAGCAATAAAAAAGCCCCTGAGGCCAAAAAGCAGAAATTTAGATAAATTCGTCCCTCGGTATCGAGATAAGTTGATGTTTCCCCGAACTTATAATTAGGTGGGCTCAATCTGCTCCACACGGGAACATGATAATTCGCCCTGTCTCCCAAAAATTTGGGATACCTCAAGCTCAGTGAACTTGTAGAGGAAAATCTTACCAACTACCTCAAATACCAAAGAACACATTAAGTATATTTTGAAGCCGAAGTTTTGTCAACTTGACAACGGGTGTATAATCAAAAACTTTCTGTGTTATAATCGTCTTGCAAAATGCTTGAGAGAGAAACTTTCTCCGACTTTGCCCACGATAACCGCTTAACACGGGAAAACCCGAGGGAACTAAATGAAAAATGCGCGGTTTTTGGCATTTTTAATAAAGAGGCAGCGATGATGACCAATATGGGATTGTTTGCGCTTCAGCACCGTGGACAGGAAAGCACGGGAATTTCCGTTTCGGATGGCAATAAAATCAGAACGCGTAAAGCCGGAGGACTGGTTGCTCAAGTTTATAACGAACAAGATTTAGTAAAGCTTGAGGGCTTAATGGCCGTCGGACACAACCGCTACGGCACTTCCACAAAAGAAACTGCAGAGAAACACGCTCAACCCGTTCTTAATGAATCTCAAACTTTAGCTTTAGTTCATAATGGTAACCTGCCCGACACAACCAAGTTGGAAACATTTTTAAGCGAACAGGGCATCCCCTCCGACAGGCTAAATGACAGCGAAATGATGCATGCGGCAATCGCCTATTTTGTTGACAGAGGCGCAACTTTAGAAGATGCAGTTTGGGAGGCTGTTCCTTATTTTACCGGCTCTTTCTCTTTTCTAGCGATGGACAAGGAAAAAATCGTGGCTGTCCGCGACCAGCGCGGCATTCGGCCGCTTTCGATTGGGTTGTTAAACGGCGGTTATATTTTTTCTTCGGAAACTTGCGCAATCGATATGCTAGGTGCCAAACACGTTCGCGATGTTGCTCCCGGCGAAATGGTTATCGCTCCCAAAGACGGTGGATTATTCTCAACCAATTTTGCAAAAGGAGAACAAAGACTGGATATTTTTGAATTTGTTTATTTTTCCAGACCCGACAGTTATCTTTTAGGACAAAATGTCCACATAGTAAGAGAAAGGTTTGGCGAGGCCTTATGGGAAGAAAACCACGTTAGAGGCGATATTGTTATCTCCGTTCTTGATTCCGGCACGCCGGCCGCCCAAGGATACGCGGCTGCATCAGGTATTCCCTACCGAGATGGTCTGGTAAAAACCCGTTATGCCCCCCGGACTTTTATTCAACCCGGAC
>JBEKQB010000064.1:0-3476 GCA_049520155.1 Candidatus Levyibacteriota bacterium | reverse complement strand
GACCGCTCCAGAAAAGAGACTTTAATCGATTACGGGTTCCGGCTTCCTTCGGCTTTAGATAACCGGCCATTGCGGTTTGAGGAATTTATACCACGAACCAACCAACGTATCTATGTAAGCGCCACACCCGATGAATACGAATTGTCTTTAGCAACTCAGGACGACGGAATTGTTGAGCAATTAGTCAGGCCTACCGGCTTAGTTGACCCGCTGGTTAAAATTAAACCAACCAAAGGACAAATTGAAGATTTAATTTTGGAAATCGAAAAAAGAGTTAAAAAGCATCAGCGCGTTTTGATAACAACGTTGACAAAAAGAATGGCCGAAGATTTATCGTCTTATCTTGAAGAAAGAAATATCAAAGTTGCTTATTTACATTCCGATGTTGAAACTTTGGAAAGGCAGGACGTTTTGGATAGGCTAAGACGAGGTGATCATGATGTTTTGATCGGGATTAATTTACTAAGAGAAGGGCTAGATTTACCGGAAGTTTCGTTAGTCGTAATTCTTGATGCAGATAAAGAAGGTTTCTTAAGAAGCCGTACCTCGCTAATCCAAACCATGGGGCGAGCCGCCAGAAATGTTGATGCCGAGGTATTGATGTATGCCGATGTAGTAACTGGCTCAATGCAAGCGGCCATTGATGAGGTCGAGAGAAGACGAGAAGCGCAATTGACTTACAACAAAAAACACGATATTACTCCCCGCTCGATTGAAAAAATTATCCGCGAAAGAATGGTCGAGAAAGAACAAAAGGAAGAAGAAATAAATTATTTAATGACGATGAGTAAAAAAGAAGTTTTATTATCTGACGAGAAAGAGAAATTGGTGAAAAGAATGTCTAAAGAAATGCACGAAGCCGCCAAAGAATTAGATTTTGAAACCGCCACAATCCTCCGAAATCAAATAAGAATTTTGAAGAGCTAAATTTCCTTAAGGATGATTTTATTCAAGCCTTTTCGTTCTTTTGCCGGAGGGCTTTCTGCCGGATAGCCAATCGGAAGTATGGCAGTTGGACTAGGAATAAACACTGGTCATTTTTGCAGATTTCTTAAGTAATAAAGTTTGGCTCTGCGAACGTTATCCTTGGAATGAGCTTTTACTGCCACTTTTTCAATGCTCGGTGAGCCAATCGGGAAAATTCTTTCGACTGCAATATCACCAACTAGCTTTCGTACTGTAAACATTTTGTTTTCGCCACGGCCTTTAATTGCTAAAACAACCCCTTCAAAAATCTGGGTTCTGGTTTTTTCGCCTTCCTGAATTTTTTGATAGACTTTTATGACGTCTCCAGGAATGAAATCGATAGTTGAAATCATAGCTAATTATTATAGCCTACTTTTGGTGATTACTCAACACCGATTTAATCGGGGTCAAAACTCTTTGCAGGCCTTAATAAACTCTAGAAAGATCGGATGCGGTCTTAAAGGCCGGCTTTTATACTCCGGATGTCCCTGCGTTCCCAGATAGAACGGGTGAACATCTTTTGGCAGCTCTACGATTTCGGCTAAATTCTCTATTACAGAGCGAGCGGAAATTACCATGCCGTTCTTCTCGAAATCTTTGGCAAAATCATCATTAAATTCATATCTATGTCTGTGTCTTTCACTGGTAATGCCCTTTTCTGCATTCTTAAAATCGTGATATTGTTCGTAAATTACAAATGCTCTGGTGCCTGGTTTAACTTTAGCATCCCAACCGCCAAGCCGCATCGTGCCACCATAAGCGCGGTGCTTAATTAATTCTTTTTGGCTCGGAATAAAGTGAATTACTGGGTGTTTGGTTTTTTTGTCGTTTTCCTCAGTATTGGCGTCTTTAAAACCAAGCACGTCTCTGGCGAAAGCAATAACAGCCATTTGCATTCCATAACAAAGTCCCAGGTAGGGAATTTTATTCACTCTCGCATAGGAAGCAGCCGTAACCATACCTTCCGAACCTCGTTCTCCCCAACCAATCGGCACAATTATGCCGTTTGGTTTGCCAATAATTTTTTCCGCACCTTCTTTCTCAACTTTTTCTGCATCAACCCACTTTGTCTGAACATTTACACCGTCTGCCCAAGCGGCGTGGTCAAGCGCGTCAAACAGTGCGGCGTAGGAATCCCTTAACTGATATTCGCCAGTGCCAAAATATTTACCAACTATTGCAATTTCGATGGTACCTTTGGTGTTTTTGGTACTGTCGACAAATTTTTGCCAAGGCTTAAGGTCTGCTTTCCTAACAGGTAAGTCTAACTTTTTCATTATTTTTGTTTCTAATTCCTGTTGATGTAAAATCATTGGAATTTCGTAAACCGAGGGAAGGTCAGGGTTAGAAATAATATCGTCTTTATGCATATTGCAAAACAGCGCCAAGCGGTCTTTTCTTCTTTGGTCAAGATATTTTTCTCCGCGGGTGATAACAAAATCGGGTTGAATTCCCATCGAATTTAAAGTCCTGACTGAAAGCTGAGCAGGTTTAGTTTTTGGTTCTCCTAAATGACTCGGCGTTGGCACATAACTAACATGTACATGTAATACATCATTCGGTTTTTTTAGGGTCATCATGCGCGATGCTTCGTAGTAAAAGACGTTTTGGTATTCTCCTGCTGTACCGCCTAATTCAATCATGACGATATCGGCATCTTTTTTCCGTCCTAAGTCCTCGACTCTGGAAATAATTTCGTTGGTAATGTAAGGGATTGCCTCAACATCTTCACCGTTATATTCAAACCTTCTCTCGCGGTCGATAACAGTTTTATAAATTTGGCCCATGGTGACAAAGTTATCTCTGCCCATGTCTTCGTCCAGGAATTTCTCGTAACTGCCGATGTCCATATCAGCTTCGGTACCGTCATCGCACAAGAACGGGTCGCCGTGCTCGATCGGATTAATGGTTCCCGCGTCTAAATTTAAATAATTCTCAAATTTTAGCGGGGCGACTTTATAACCGGCAGCTTTTAGAAGTAGGGCAATCGAAGCTGATGTAGTTCCTTTACCGATGCCTGAAATGACTCCTCCGGAGACAAAAATGTATTTTGTTGGTTGCGATTTAGAATTTCTTGTGGGCACGACTTATATTATCAAACCTTTCTAATTCCGTCAATAGGACTTAAGCAGATTTATTAGACCATGGTGAGCGGCAGACCGGATTCGAACCGGCGACCTTCTCCTTGGGAAGGAGACATTCTACCACTGAACTACTGCCGCATTAGAAACACTGACTGTGTTTATTATACAGCAATCTTTGTAAAAATCTCGATTTATCTTGGCAGTTGAAGAACATTTCCGGAAAAGATTAAATCTGGGTTTGTCAGATTATTCGCTTTGGCAATTTTAACCCATTGATATCCGTCTCCGTAAGCTCTGATTGCGATTGACCAGAGATAATCACCCGATTTTACAGTGTATGTTTTTGGCATTTTTTGTGTTGCTTGTTCATTTGCAACTGTTGAAGTAGATCCGGTTTGCCCTCTATTCAAATTGTTTCTCGACTTG
>JBEKQB010000063.1:0-3504 GCA_049520155.1 Candidatus Levyibacteriota bacterium | reverse complement strand
AGAGATCCCTCAAGTGGCCGAAGAAACTCAATGACGGTTTGTCTTACTGGCCAAAGCGAAATTACTGTCTTACCAAAACTTTCCCAATTTATGGGGTATGAACCTTTTGTAAGATATAGATGGGAAGATGTCCCAGAAGTTTCAGCCGTCTACGAATGGAATGCGACCCCTGATGCTAGGATATCACAAGTAGTTATGACCCCAGATTTTTCTGACGTACAAAGATTAGATGCTGGCTTTACCATGCCGGAAAGGAAAATGGATGAATTATTTCAACAAGTTGCCTCCGACCTTATTGCGAAATTGGAACAAGCTGTGGAAAAAAATCCGGACGTCGGGTTTGCAGACAAACCCTTAAAACCCTTCCTTCCCTTTTTACGGGAAGTTATGCCCAGAGTTGCTAGAACCCAAAGTTTGTTTGGACTAAGTTTAATTTCCCTAGATTTTAAACCAGCTGATGAAGAGAGTGTTGTTAAATACGCTCTAGAACCTCTATTAAAGACGGGTATTCTAACCGAAGATGATCAACGTGAGATTGTAGCTTGGTTTAAACTATCACAACCAAGATGGGAACCAGATCCTTCTAAACATTACATGTTTAGCAAAGTTGTTGAAGTCGGAGGTCAAAAATATACAATTGTAACTGATAATTACAGAGATTTTAGGGATTTAAACGTACTAGAAGGAGACTCTGATATGTCTACTCGTGAAGGCTTAATGAGATTTATTCAAGACCATTTATCTTAACTTTAAAACTTCTTCTTTAAACTGTTCTCCTCTGTCTTTGTAGTTCTTAAACATATCGAACGATGCGCAGGCGGGAGTTAACAGTATAACATCGCCAGGTTGAGCGATTTTTGCGACGGCCGCAACTATTGTCTTCATATCTTTCGCTCCCTCAATTGTTGGGATTTGTGATTTGGGATTTGTGATTTGGGATTTTATTCTTTCCCATTCTACCCCAATTCCGATAATCGCCTTAACATTGCTCGCTTTGGCAATGACGCTTCCTAATTCTGAGAAATCCGAATTCTTACTCGAACCGCCTAAAATTAAAATTTCCAGCTCCGTAAAAGCCTGAATGGCGGCAATCGCGGTTTCGGGAGTGGTGGAAAATGAATCGTCATAATATCTGACACCATTGATTGTTGCTACCAGCTCCAAACGGTGTTCTAAACCTTTAAAAGTTTTTATAACCCAAGCGATATTTTCCTTAGAAACTCCAGCCAAATGCGCGGCCATCGTGGCCGCGCAAACATTTTCGAAGTTATGTTTCCCCGGTAAAAGAATCTCGTTGGTATCGATAATTTGCGTTTCTCGCCCGTCAACTCTTAACCAAACTTTTCCGTCTCGCACAAAACAGCCTTCGTCCATCGCTTCCCGCTCCCTACTAATGTGGAAAGCTTTCCCCTTTGTCTGAATGTCCGATTCATTGGTCGCCGGATAGTCGCGGTTTAAAATCACGAAGTCTTTTTCGTTTTGCCCTCTAACCAAATTTCTTTTGGCATCGATATATTCGTCAATTGAAGAATGCCAGTCAAGATGTTCGCTGGTAATCATCAGCATCACCGCAATATGCGGGCTCTTTTTTAGGTCCATCAATTGGAAACTGGATAATTCCAAGACTACTTTTGATTGCACATTTAACTTATCCAAAAACTCAAATGGAGGAAGCCCGATATTGCCACCAAGATATGCATTAAAACCTTGTTTTATCAGCATTTCATGAATTAGAGATGCCGTTGTCCCCTTCCCTTTTGTTCCAGTGACACCGATGATTTCGCAGGGGCATAGGTCAAAGAATATTTTTGTTTGTGACGTAATTTTTTCTCTGGAAACGAATTTCTCAAGTGTTGAGATTCTGACGCCAGGACTTCTCACAACTAAATCATACTTATCAAGTCCTTCTAAATAATCTTCGCCTTGTTTCTTATCAAGAATAGTCACTTCGGCGCCTTTGGCTTTTAAAAATTTAGCACTTGAGACGCCCTCTATCCCCTCTCCAACTACCGCAATTTTTTTGTTCTTAAAGTCAATCATTGAATTGAAATTCTCTCAACTTTTCCTTTAGTTGTCAATTTATTAACAAAATGGCTCATGCTTTTCAAATCTCCGGTTGTATAAAAAGTATAGCTCGGATTGGCAGAAGATGAAACAATGTTGTTATGCTCTAAAATTCTCCCAACTTGATGGCTTACTGCTATTGCTGAATCTAGAATCAAAACATTAGCTAACTCTTTCTGAATTTGTGCTTGAATCAGCGGGAAATGAGAGCAACCAAGCACCAAAACATCAATCTTTGCGGTTTTAAATATTGCCAATTCCTGTTTTAGAACCTTATCTATAGCTTCAAAGTCTAACTTTTCTATTAACGGCACCAAATCTCCGGAGCCAATATTCACGACTTTATAGCCTTTGGCAAATTTATCAATTAAGCTCCTTTGGTATTGACTGTCTGCGGTAACAGTTGTTGAAAATATGCCTATTTTATTATTTTTTGTCTTTTCTACCGCTGTTTTAATCACTGGCACTATTCCGATAATTGGTAGTTTGGGATAATTTTTACGTAGTTTCTCAATCGAAGTTACAGTTATGGTGTTGCAGGCGACGATTAAAAGCTTTATGTCCTTCCATAATAGGAAATCCACCATTTTTTTAGTCAAGTCGTAGATTTGCTTTGCGGATTTATTGCCATAAGGGCAGTTTTTAGAATCTGCGAGATAAATAAAAGATTCGTTTGGCAATTTTTCAATCAGTTTTGAAGTTATAGACAAACCGCCAACACCTGAATCAATGATGCCAATTGGATTATTCATAAAAGGGGTAATCATTCTTAAAATTAGCGAATTGAAAATTATTTTGTACCAGGGGTGGGGATCGGACCCACGACCTCAGCGTTATGAATGCTGTGCTCTAACCAACTGAGCTACCCTGGCGAGTTCAGTTTATTTTATCATCTGCTTCAAATTAACGCAATTTAATGCTATAATGGCTGTTACACGCGGGGTAGTGTACAGTGCACATGAGGCTCATAATCTCATAGGCTAGGCGCAACTCCTAGCCCCGCAACATGGGTATTTTAGCCTCAGATTTTCACAACGGGTAGTAGGAGGAGTCGCATCTTCTTTCGGGCAAGAATATCATGATATAATATCGGCAATGGCTAAAGAGGCTAGAAAAGAAATGAATGGTTCAATTGATTTAACAGAAGCGAGGAAATATGTTAAAGAGCTTATTCCTCAAGCTGGCGAAACACTGCGAAGATATTTTGCTTCCCAAGATTTTACACAGAGAAAGAAAGAAGGAGTAGATTTTACAACCCAAGCAGACGAAGAAGTTGATGCTTTCTTAAGGGAAAGTATAAAGAAACAATATCCCCAAACGAATTTTTTAACAGAAGAAACCGCCCCAAAAGACTACTCACCTCTTAAGCAAATGAATAATCTTTGGGTTATTGACCCACTTGATGGCACAATTAACTTTTCCCGTAAACATCCTAACTTT
>JBEKQB010000062.1:0-3509 GCA_049520155.1 Candidatus Levyibacteriota bacterium | reverse complement strand
AGAAAAGGCCGGAGGACGTCGTGACGACTTATTTAGGAGTCAAGCCAGCCTTAAGCGGTAGCTATAAAACATTAAGTATGGAAGAATTAGGCAAAAAGTTTGGTATTTCCAAACCTTACATCTTATTCGTCGGTACGTTGCAACCTCGGAAAAACATCGTTAAGCTAATTGAAGCCTTCTCACTGCTCAAAAATAAAGAAACGCAGCTGGTAATTGTCGGTAAAAAAGGCTGGATGTGGGAAGAAATTCTTAGTGCTCCGGAAAACTTCAAAGTTGAAGAGAGGGTAAAATTTCTGGATTTTGTTCAAAACGAAGACTTGCCCAATCTTTATAAAAAAGCACTTTGTTTTGTCCTGCCCAGTCTTTACGAAGGTTTTGGCCTGCCGGTTCTGGAGGCGATGAGATTTGGTTGTCCGACAGTGATTAGTAATGTTTCCAGTTTGCCCGAAGTCGGAGGAGATGCCAGTCTTTATTTTGATCCGCAAAGCGTTGACGACATTGCCCAAAAGCTTGACAAAGTTATTTCCGATGAAAAATTGAGAGAAGAAATGGTGAAAAAAGGCTATAATCAAATTAAGCAATTTTCCTGGGAGAAAACGGCTAAAGAAACTTTAAAAGTGTTAGAAGAATTAGGAAGACAAAAATGAGCAAAATTGTCAGAAGAATCAAAACGGTTTTTTGGGAATTAATCTGTTGGAAACTAGCAGTTACAGGTTATCTTCCCTCGCATTATTTAAGAAGATTCGTTTACCGGTTTTGGGGAATAAAAATCGGCAAGGGTTCGACGATTCATATGGGAGCCCACTTTTATTACCCGCCGAATATTTCAATTGGCGATGGCACGATCATTGGCGAGGGGGCTATTTTAGACGGCAGAGCAAAGTTAGCCATCGGGAATCATGTTGATATTGCCTCGGAAGTAATGATCTATAATGCGCAACATGATGTTCATGACGGAAACTTCAAGGCAATTACAGCACCGGTAGCTATCGAGGAATATGTATTTATTGGCCCGAGGGCGATAATTTTGCCGGGCGTCACAATTCACAAAGGCGCAGTGGTTGGAGCCGGTGCGGTAGTCACTAAAGACGTTGCTGAATTTAAAATTGTCGGCGGGGTGCCGGCCAAGGAAATCACTGATAGACAAAATAAAAATCCCAACTATAAACTTGGCAGGGCCGCATGGTTTAGGTAACTTGCAGTAAACTTATGGACTTATCGATAATCATTTTAAGTTTTAACACGCAGGATTTAACCATTGCTTGCCTTAACGCTATTGTTGCTCAATATCAACAGGAGCTAGACAATAATACCTTCGAAATTATTCTGATTGATAATGCTTCTTCCGATGGAACAGTCAAGGCTGTCAAAAGCCTCAATCTTAAAAATCTTAAAGTAATTGAAAGCCGGGAAAATCTAGGTTTTTCCAAAGGTTGTAATTTGGGCGCCGAAAAAGCAAGCGGAGAATATCTACTATTCTTAAATTCGGATACGGAAATTAAAGACCAAGGTTTTGCTAAAATGGTTGATTACCTTAGGAAAAATGAAAAAGTCGGAATCTTGGGAGCTGCTTTAAAAAATGACAATGGAACAGCTCAGCCTTCGGCCGGAAAATTCTATAATCTTTTCAATCTGTTCTTGATGATGGTAGGTCTGGAAAGAGTCGGTTTATTAAGCGAGAGCCCGCAGCAGATCAAGCAGGTAGATTGGGTTAGTGGAGCCAGTTTAATGATTAGCAAAAAGCTGTTTCAAAAAAGTGGCGGTTTTGCCAAAGAATTATTTATGTATGTCGAAGATATGGAACTTTGCTATAAAGCCAAACGGAAGGGTTTTGCCACCTATTTTTATCCCGAAGTCACGCTTTTCCATAAACAAAGAGGCAGTAGTAACCGCACTTTTGCTATACTCAATATTTATAAGGGCATTTTGTTTTTTTATAAAAAACATAAGCCTAATTGGGAATATAAAATTGCCAGCGCGATCCTTTTTGTAAAGGCGTATTGTTTGGGGAAAGTAGGCAAATTTACGAAAAATAAATATTTGGAAGAAACTTATGGGCAAGCTTTGGAACTTTTTTAAGCACAATTTATTAAAAATCGGCATTTCCTTCCTGCTGGTGTTTATCGCGTGGTACCCCAAATTACCCAGTGTGCATATTCCGCACACCTGGGTTTATATCAGGCTGGAAGACTTTTCCATCTTGTTGGTGGTGGGTATTTGGTTTATTGAGCTTCTGCTGCGGCGGACAAAACTGCCGGCAAAAATTTGGTTGACCTTTCCTTTCTATTGGGGAATAGGTTTAATTTCGCTGGTCTTATCCTTAATTTTTATCGGACCGCATCTAGCCAATTTTTTCCCCAACGTCGCGGTTTTGTATTATATCCGCCATATTGAGTATCTTATTTTATTTTTCGTCGCTTTTTCAACCATTAAAAGCGTCAAGGATATTAAGGACTACTTGATTATTTTATTAATTACGGTCTTAGGATTTTCGCTCTACGCTTTTGGTCAGCGATTTTACCTGGATGCCTGGGCCGCTTTCCCAAAATTTTTTGAAAAGTTTCCCTATTGTTTTCCCTCATTCCAAACCGGCAATGAGGAATTTGCCAAAGGAATTCCTCTGTGTTTGCCTAAGGATGCCAGAATCACTGCCACTTTTGCCGGACATTATGATTTGGCGGGGTATTTGGTTTTAATCATCCCGATCCTAACGGCAATGTTTCTGTTTGTGAAAAAAAGAATTTATCAAATCGTAGGCCTCATTGTTACTTTAATGTCCATTATGGTCTTAATCTTTACCGCTTCAAGAATCTCCTTTGTGGCTTATCTTTTGGGTTTAACGGTAACCTTAATTTTTCTCAAAAGAAAAAAGTTGATTATTCCCTTTTATATCTTAAGCGTTGTTCTTCTCTTAATTTTTAGCGGCTCGACCGCCAAACGGTTTATGGAAACTTTCCGGTTTATGTCGGTGGTGACCAATAACCAGGGTCAGGTAGTCGGTCAATTACCGTCTAGTCTTCAGGGCAGGATTTCCAATAACGTTATTGAAAATGTGCCAACGCAAGCTCTACCGGTGGGAAGCGGATTTTTAGGATTGCCGCAATTAACGGCGCCGCTTAAGACTAACCAGGCTGTAGTTCAATCGGCACTGTCAATCGAACAAGCTAAAAAATTAAAGCTGGAAAATGGCGGGGTAGAAATCTCGACCATTTCGGGCAGCTTTTTGGTGAGAAAAGTGCTGGTCTACGATATTTCCTTTACTACTCGATTTCAAGCTGAGTGGCCAAACGCCTGGAAGGCTTTCTTAAGAGACCCACCGTTTGGCAGCGGCTTTGCCACCGTGACACTGGCCGTGGACAATAATTTTCTGAGGATCTTGGGCGAAACCGGACTGTTGGGGATGATTTCGTTTCTGTCAATATTTTTCGTCCTGGCTTTGCTGTTAAAACAAGCCTTGTCCTCAATTGAAGATAAAATTACGCGAGCTTTTCTTTTAGGTCTCATCGGTG
>JBEKQB010000061.1:0-3535 GCA_049520155.1 Candidatus Levyibacteriota bacterium | reverse complement strand
AATCAAAAGCGAGATAAGACCTCCCAGTAAATCCATTGTAAAAATTTCCTTTTTTTAGTATACTATTAACCTAGGAAATTATCTATGGCAGCGATATGTTTTAATTGCGGCAAGGGAGTAATGTATGGGCACAACGTTTCCCATGCCAAAAACCGCACCAGAAAGCTTTTTAAACCGAATTTGCATTCAGTCAGAATTATTGTAGGTGGAACAGCCAAAAGAGTCAAACTCTGTACCAAGTGCGTGCGAAAATTCAAAAGTGCCACCGCCAAGGTTAAATCTGTTGAAGTTGCTCCGATTGTTGCTCCGTCCGCCGCTGTTTAATAATCATAATTGACTATTCATTACAAAGCCGATACAATTTAAAACAATGGAAAAACCACCACACAGCAGATTCAGACGTATAGGCGGAGATACTGTCCGACTTAGAGAGGGTCAAGATGTAGAGCTCAAATATCCTGAGGGAGCTATTCGTAATCCTTTCAATACCAAGAGAAAAGGATTACTTGGAAGAGCTTGGGAGACTTTGAAGAAGTTTTAGAACGATTTGGTTAAAGAGTCTCTTTTAAAAATTCCACCAGTTTTTTGTCTGCGTTTGGGTATCCATTCAAAAAGTCCTTATAGCTCATTTCGTTTTTCCCCTCCACTTGAATCAACTTGTTTGGCAAAAACTTGACGATTTTCTGCTCACCGTTTTCGTTCAAAGCCGCTTTGCTCCAGACTCCTGGCCAGGGAAAATAAGCCCTAATCATCCGGTCAAAAAAAGCTTTATCCACCGGTTTTGCAAAATCTATATAGCCATCGTCACGGGCGAGAGGTTTGGTAGAAGTGGCAACCTCATGGTTTTGCGGAGCTGGATGAAGCATCAGAAATTCAAGCCTTGGGGCAATTCGTAAAAGTATTTGGGCACCGGATTTAAACAAGCGCTCGTATAATTCCATAGCTGTTTCGTCGGGTTTAATTTCGGTTTTCTCCTGCCAAATAATCGGCCCGTGGTCCATATATTTGTCCAACTTAATAATAGTGACGCCGGTTTCCTTATCACCGTTTAAAATTGTGCTTTGGACAGGGGACGGGCCACGGTATTTAGGTAAAAGCGACGGGTGGATATTGATAACTCCCAACGGAAACGTCTCCAATACTTGCTCGGGCAAAATGAGGCCGAAATCGGCCACAATCCCGATTTCGGCCATTGCTTCTCTTAAGAAATTTGCGCCAATCAGATCGCTGGTTTTGACGACCGAAAGATAATTAATGCGTTTATTAGTGCAGTAGAAGGGGACGGGATCGCTTTTGCTTTTCTCGGTTGTTACCACTAACGCCACCTCAAAATTCAATTTGAGCATTTCAATAATCGGAACGACCACTCTTGACGAACCAAAAAAAACCACCCTCATCTCAGTAT
This sequence comes from Candidatus Levyibacteriota bacterium, assembly GCA_049520155.1. Taxonomy (GTDB): domain Bacteria; phylum Patescibacteriota; class Microgenomatia; order Levybacterales; family UBA12049; genus DATKGX01. The sequence goes on along the minus strand of JBEKQB010000061.1, from coordinate 2,130 downwards.
TAGTATATAGCATCTCAAATTGAGTATCCAGAGGCTTAATTTTTTGCTATAATCCGCTTCTATGCTCGAAAAGGAAGAAGACGGTTTTGATTTTGATCAAGCGAGTGCAGGTTTTACCGAGGCGGAAAGCGTGTTAAGGTCCGTTCCTGTTATAGGTCTTGTTGACGAGAAGCCAAGGGAAAAATGGACACAGAGTAAAATGGCAATTTTTGATATACAAATCGCTGAGTTAGCTCTAAGTCCAAAAGATCTTACTTTCGACGAAATCGTTGAAAGGTCGGGTAGCGATCGGGCAACTGTTTCGAAGTCACTTTTTGGAATGGTGATGCAATCGAGAAAAGTAGAAAGAAGACCCGGTAAAAAGAAAAGGCAATTTAGATTTTAAGTTCTTCAAAAATATCCTCGCCTTTAGAGTTTTTCTTGGATTCGTAGAGTGTGCCCTTTTGTTCCAGCACCCTTTTCGGGAATAATATCCCATTTAAATGATCAACCTCGTGTTGTATAACTGTGGCGATAAAACCGGTAAATTTTTTATGGTGCGGCTTGCCTGCCTCGTCCAGATATTGGAGCCAAATCGTTTTAGCTCTTTCGACCTCGCCCCAGATATTCACAAGTGACAGACAACCTTCGAGCTTTTTCGTTTTGCCTTTGGTCTTACCGCCTGCTGGTTGTTCAACCTTGGTAATTTTAGCGTTAATAAACGCCTGCAGTTTGGCATTTGGGGATGGTTTAATGACAAAAATCGCTAGGCTTTTGCCAACTTGAGGAGCGGCTAAACCAACACCAATCGGGTCGATGGCTGCCTCTAAAGCTTCTTCCATTCCTTTAACCAAATTTAAAACTGCCTTGTCGACTTTGGCAACCGGTTTTACTTTGGAGGACAGTATCGGATTGGGAGCGTTGAGTATCTCTAACATTATTTTCCTCCGCCCCAGGTTTTAATTGCGTCGGATGCTTGTTGATTTGGCCCAAAATACTTAATTAGCAATTTCATTTCGTCGATAGCTTTTTGATTATAAGCTTGGTTAATAACCTTGCCTTTTCTGTCAATTGCCAGTTGGTGATAGAAAATTCCCAGCGCGTAATAAGCCTGATTGTAATCGCGTTTCAATACTATCGTATTTTGTAAAGTAGCGACCGCATTTTGGAAATCGCCGTTTTGTCCATAAAGAACCCCCAAATTGTAAGAAACGTCGGCATCGGTTGGGGCTAAGCTTGCGGCTTTTTTCACTGCCTCAAGTGCCAGCGGAAGATATTGGGAATTAACTTGGGAAAGGGTATAAAAAATTCTGACCTTGGTTTTCCAAAAAACCACATCATTCGGATGTTCTGTAGTAACCTTATCGGTGTCGGCGATGGCAGTATCAATTAATTGTTTGGCAATCTGTAAGTTTTGGGAATTTTGTTGGCTCTGCTGTTGTGCTTGTTGGGCCAAAATTGATGCTCCCAAAACAGCATTATTGTAAGCATATTCATCTAAGAAAGTCGGTTCACTTGGTCTTTGGGCAATTGCTTGCGCTAAAAATTGGTAGGCTTTTTGATAGTCTTCGGCCTGGTCGTAATTATATCCATAATAGTAATATCGATCGGCATTCCAATCGCTAATAAGTGTATAGAGTAAGTATCCGGAAAGTAAAATAAAGACTACTATTAAGGCTTTTTGTGCGATGCTCAAATCATAATTTTCCTTCTTTGCCAGCGAAAGCGAAAAAGTCTTTCCATAATTGATTTTGCCCAAAAGTAAAAAGGCAAAGGCAGGGAATAGATAGAATAAAATGTTAACCATGACAACCGAGAAGCCAAAGAAGTTGGTCGCAAGAATTGTTCCGTATCCGGCCAACAGCGAAAAAGCGATTAAATCTTCTCCGGTAAGGCTTCTCCTCCGCTTAAATAAAGTCTTAAGAGAGATAAATAGAAAACCGCCGATCATTAAAAGATAAGTGACGATACCGACGGTTCCGGTGGTGGCCAAATAATTCAGGTATTCATTGTGCGCTTTGTTGTAGAGGAATTCTGCTTCCGAAGTCATATTGTGGGCCGCCGGCCGGTATTGATAATAGGCAAAAGCAAAAGTCTCAAGACCAGAGCCAAAAATTGGGTTGTGCAGCCAAATATCAATGGCGCCTTTCC
>JBEKQB010000060.1:0-3579 GCA_049520155.1 Candidatus Levyibacteriota bacterium | reverse complement strand
GTCCCATTGGCGGATTCCGCGGGAATTGGGGCGCTGGTCGGGGCCTATGTCACTCGACAAAAAGATGGACGCAGCCTCGGGTTGGTAGGCGTGAATCAGCGGATCCACCACACGCTGGAAGTCACACGGGTGGAAAACTTCTTTCATTTTTAGAAATAAGCAAAAATAATAAACGGATATTGCCTTATGGGAATACCAGAGATTGTTTCCTTAAGATAAAAGAAGAAAAAGTAGACGAAGCGATACAATATTTAAAAGAAAAGTATCATGGATTTGCTTTGATTTTAAAAACGGAAGAAATGGTTAAAGCAGGTTTATTCGGATTGGGGCAATCAAGCGAAAGATTCTTAAAAAGAGTTGGGAACGTAATGATTTTACCTTACAAAAATAATACAATAGGATATGAGTATGTAAAGGGTGAGCCTTTTATACTCAAAGGCCATCATGGGGGATTATCGGAGGAAGAAATGCTTATTCCCTTTGGGATTGCAAGATTCAGCGAGCTATTATGACTAAAATTTCAGGAATCATAATTGCCAAAAACGAAGAGAAGATGATCGGGGAAACACTGGAGAGCTTATCTTTTTGTGACGAAATTATAGTAATTGATAATGGTTCAGTCGACAAAACTAAAGAGGTAGCCGAAAAAAAAGGAGCAAAGGTCTATGAAATAAGAACCAATGATTTTTCGGAATTACGAAATTTTGGTCTAAGTAAAGCCGAAAATGACTGGGTTTTGTATTTGGATGCGGATGAAAGGATAAATGACGAGCTTAAAAATTCAATTAAAGATATTATTGAAAGCGATACTAAGTATGCAGCCTTTTTCTTAAGGAGGAAAAATTTCTATTTTGGCAAACACGAGTGGCCACAGATTGAAAAATTGGAAAGGTTGTTTAAGAAGGAAAAGCTAAAAGAGTGGAAAGGAATGCTCCATGAAAGTCCAGTTGTGGATGGCGAGATAGGAAAAATTGACAAGGGATTTATTCTGCATTTTACCCATCGGGATTTAGAAAGCATGCTTAATAAAACGATTCAATGGTCAACGCAGGAAGCGCTGCTTCGCTACAACAGTGGGCATCCGCAAATGACTTGGTGGAGATTCCCAAGAGTAATGCTGACGGCATTTTTAAATTCCTACATTAAGCAGGGCGGATACAAAGCGGGAGCTACCGGTGTGGTGGAAAGCATGTATCAGTCTTTTAGTATGTTTGTGACGTATGCCAAACTTTGGGAGCTGCAGAAGCTAAATAAGAAACAAAAAGGAGTTATTTATTCTCCCAAAACTTAAGTTCTTGCAAAGTCAGTTTCTTTTTGGCGAAAAAGAACAGATAAACAATCTCTAAAATTCCCACCGTATTTAAAATAAGGATTCCCACAAACCAATTGCGTTGTTTAAGTTGAGCGGCTCGCCAAAGAGCTAATCCTTTCCAAAGTAAAGACCAAAGATATAAAATGAAAAACAACCACATTTGATTTTGACCTAAGTTATTAAAGAGGCTCATTACTTAAATTATAATATGTCCCTGTCCATAAATGCAACCGGAGTTAAAACTTGGTAGAATAGAAGGTATGAAAATCGGAGTATTTGATCCTTACATGGATTCCCTCGGAGGTGGGGAAAAATACATGCTAACCGCAGCCTGGTATTTATCTCAAATGCACCAAGTGTCGGTTTTTTGGGACCAAGCAGGAGTTTTGGAAAAGGGTGCCGAGAGGTTTAATCTTAATTTGTCTAAAGTAAAAACAGTCAGTAATATTTTTTCGTCCAAAACCCCTCTTTACAAAAGATACCTGCAAAGTAAAAAATTTGACGCAATTTTCTTTCTAAGCGACGGCAGCCTACCGCTTTTAGGCTGTAAAGCGTATGTCCATTTTCAGTTTCCGGTTGAATGGGTTAACCCAAATAGCGTCTTCGGTAATTTAAAAAAAAGTAGAATTAAAAAAATTATTTGCAACTCATATTTTACAAAAGCGTTTATCGATAAAAAATTTAATGCGGACAGCGAAATTTTATATCCTCCTACGTATTTTAGAAAAGATTTCCCAAAAGTAGAACTTAAAAAGAAAAAAAACCAAATTCTGAATATTGGAAGGCTTTCTACTTTTCCAGACGGAGGTTTATCTAAAAAGCAGGATTTCATGATTAAAGCTTTTAAAGAAATTATCGACAGCGGTGTAAAAAGTTGGAAATTAACTCTGGTCGTAAGTTATCTAGAGAAAGATAAGGGACTTTTAGAAGACTTAAAAAAACAAGCTGCAGGCTACCCGATAGAAATTTTAGAAAATATTACTTTTAAGGAGCTAACCCAGGTTTACTCTCAGGCTAAAATTTACTGGCATGCGTCCGGTTTTGGAGAAGACCTGGTCATTCACCCCGAAAGAGCAGAACATTTTGGTATCACAACTGTAGAGGCAATGATAAACGGTCTTGTTCCGGTGGTGATTAATGCCGGCGGACAAAAAGAGATTGTCAGAGACGGTATAGACGGATTTTTATTTGACAGCGAGAAAGAACTGCTAGAAAAAACAGCCAGGTTAATAAAAGATAGCTTGTTGCTTACAAAAATGGCAAAGAAAGCCCGAGCTAAAGCAGAACAATTTTCAACTGACAGATTTTGCGAAAAACTAGATACGATTTTAATCAATGAATAAGCTAAAAATACTATTTATTGTCCTTCTTTTCTTACTGCCGCTCGTTTTCTTCAAAGCGTTATTTACCCAAGGGCAACTACCGATTCCGTCCGACACAATTGTTGGGCTTTATTATCCGTTTCGGGACCTTTATTTCAAGACTAACCCCAACGGTTTGCCGTATAAGAACTTTCTAATTACGGATCCGATTAGGCAGCAGTATCCTTGGAGAAGCTTAGCAATCGATGCGGAAAAACAATTCAGTTTACCGATTTGGAATCCCTATAACTTTGCCGGGACCCCACTCCTGGCCAATTTTCAATCTGGTGTTTTTTACCCATTAAATTTATTTTTCTTGATTTTGCCTTTTTCCTTCGCCTGGAGTTTAATTATTTTTTTACAGCCTCTTTTGGCCAGCCTTTTCCTATTCCTTTACTTATCGAATCTAAAACTGAATAAAACCGCCAGCTTTCTAGGGGCAATCTCCTTTTCATTTTGCGGATTTTCTATTGCCTGGATGGAATGGGGAACAATTTTAAGCACAGCCCTTTGGCTCCCTTTAATTCTGCTAGCCATAGATAAGATATTTGAAATTTTCAATCATCAATCGTCAATCATCAATCGGAAAGCGATTGTTTGGTATTTTATTTTTGTTTTTTCCTTTGTTTGTTCATTTTTTGCAGGACATTTGCAGACATTCTTTTACCTGTCGGCACTAACGGCGTTTTATTTCTTGGCTCGCTGGTTTGAGCACGGAAGCAGAGTCAAAATCCTTGGTGCATTCTTTGTTTGCCTAGTCATATTTCTTATTTTGATTCTACCCCAGCTTCTCCCGACGTTAAAGTTTATAATGCTTTCGGCCAGAAATGTGGATCTTGCCGGCTGGAAACAAGTTGGTTGGTTTATACCCTGGCAGAACTTAATTCAGTTTATTGCGCCGGATTT
>JBEKQB010000059.1:0-3613 GCA_049520155.1 Candidatus Levyibacteriota bacterium | reverse complement strand
CTGCTGGTCAGCGTAATCGTTTCCACCGGAATATTTTTAGTGTTTACCGCTGTTTGACCATTCTGTGTTGTTGCGCTTAAATTTTTATTCGCTCCCGTATTTAAGAATAGATAGCCAGTGATTAGAACTAAGATCAAAACTACAACAGCCACTAACGCAATTAAATATTTATTCATATTTCACCTCCCCTTTTATTCTATCTCTTTTTGTTTACTTTCTAAAGTCTTTGTCGAATTAAGTTTTTGACCCAAGGAAGTAAATCCCGATAAGACATTACCAAACTGGGAATAAGCGTTATTAATGTGTTTCCCAAGCGTTGACATATTCTCTTCAATTTTTTCGTAATCAATTTGCAGGCTCCTTAGAAGCGTAAATAATTCCTTAGACTTACTTTCAATTTTCTTGCCCTCAAAAGATAAAAGAATTGTTTGTAAATGTGCATAAAGAGTCGAAGGGGAAACCATATATACCCGAGCTTTCCTAGCGTAATCTAAGACATCCGTTTGGTTGACGACTTCGTAATAAACCGATTCACTGGGAATATACATTAGGGCAAAATCCATGGTTCCTTCGGACGGAAGAATGTATTTTTTAGAAATTGCATCGATATGTTTTTTGACATCCCGGACAAATTCTTTTTCAAACGCTTCTCTCTCTGCTTTCTCGCTTGCCTTTACCATTTTTTGATAATTTTCCATCGGAAATTTCGAATCAATCGGTAAAATTCCGGCGTCGGTCTTAATTGCCGCATCAACTTTTTCTCCCGATTTAAATTCATACTGTAAATGAAAACTGCTTTTCGGGAACATTTGGGCAATTAAATCTTTTAAGACTTGTTCGCCGATATTCCCCCTCAATTTCGGGCTTTTCAAGAAATCCTGCAATTCGCGCATATTCCGGCCGATTTCACTCATTTGCCCGACTTCTTTTTCTACATCCCGAATTACTCTGGCAGCAGTATCCAGCCTTTCGTTTAATTGTTTAGTATTTTCCTGAAGCGTTCGGACGGTTTGCGTAGAAGAGTTGCTAATAGTCGATTGCATGGTTTTAAGCCATTCCAAAAGCGCTTGGTCCGGTTTATTCTTGCTAATTTCCGAAAGTTTTCTGTTCAGAAAGTAAATGAGGATAGCAAATCCTAAGAGGATAATTATTAGCAAAATTAAAAACTCATTGGGCATACTCCTATTTTAGCATTTTAATCAAAATAAAGTTCGGGGTTGGCGGAAATTTTTCTCCAGTCGGTCGGTACGTAATTGAAAAATGCCGCGCTGGCAATCATGGCGGCGTTATCGGTACATAACCGCTTTTCAGGTATGAAAAGCGGAATTTTCAATTTTGAATTTTCAATTTTGAATTCGAACTCTCTTCGGAGAGTTTGATTGGAAGCGACGCCACCGCCTAATAAAATTGATTTGGCTCCAAATTCTTTGGCGGCTCGCAGAGTTTTTTTAATTAAGATATCGAAAATTGCCTCTTGTAGAGCATAGGAAATATTACTGACTGTTTGACTATTCAATTGTTTAATCGTTTGAATTTCTCTAAGAACGGCGGTCTTTAATCCCGAAAATGAGAAATCATAATCGTTAGAATCTATTAACGGACGGGGAAAATGATAAATATCCTTTTCAATTCCCGTTGCCAACTTCTCAATCTGCGGACCGGCTGGATAAGCAAGGCTCAATAGTCTTCCCGTTTTGTCAAACGCTTCGCCGGCCGCATCATCTCTGGTTCCGCCCAACCACGCAATATCGCGGTGATTTTTCATCAATACCAAATCGGTGTGTCCGCCGGACACGATTAGTGCAATTGCCGGGAATTCAATCTTGTTCTCACCAATAAAATTAGCGTAGATGTGGCCGAATAAGTGATTAACGGGAATAATTGGTTTATTCCAAACGTAAGCAAAGGTTCTGGCAGTTTCCACCCCGACCAAAAGTGAACCGATCAGTCCTGGCCCGACGGTAACGGCGATGGCATCAATCTCTTTTTTGGGATTTTGCAAGACTTTAATCGCCTCTTCAATCACCGGAATGATAAATTTTACTTGTTCACGCGCTGCGACTTCCGGAATAATCCCGCCGGTTTTGGCATGGAGAGAGAGGGAGGAAGCGATAATATTTGATAATAATTTAGTTTGATGAGTTTCTTTATCTGCTTTTATAATCGCTGCCGCAGTTTCGTCGCAGCTGGTTTCAATTCCGAGTATGGTCATAGATTTATTTTTACATTGCTGCCAATTTTAATGCCGTATTTTTTGGTCAGTCCGGCGTTTATTTCTAAAACTTTGTCGGCTTTAGTTCTGGTGGTGTAAACCGGCAGATTTTCATTTGGGGAAACGGGTACTTTTTGAAAGACGTCAACCACTTTATTTCCGCTGATAAAAATGATATCGATTGGAAATTTCATATCTTTCATCCAAAATGAGTAATAGTCAGACTTATTAAAAAGAAAAATCATTCCCTGGTCTTTAGCGATTGATTTATACTTTGCCAATCCAATTTCTTGCTCCTGAGAAGTTTCTGCCAGATATAAAGAAAAAACATGACCATTGATTTGGGCGCTGGGAGCTTTAGGCTCAAGATAAGTGAGCATTAAAAAAACAAGAATAAGAATAATTAATGTTCCTAAGATAAAAATGGGGATTTTCATAATCTATTTTCGTCAAGAATAATCTGGGCGATTTTAGTGGTAGATTTTTCCGGTATGTGGCCGATGACCTCTAGCAGCTTGGCGCCGATTTGTTTCGCCTGTCTTTTACTGTGCTCTGTAGCGCTGCTGTCTTTGGTAACGGCAATAATTGACGGTCTTAAATTTAATACAAGCTTATCGTATTCGTCGTTACTTTTAAGAAACGGAATTTTTATTACATAATCGACAAAACGGATTGCCGCTAAAACTTGGGCTCTTTCGTCCTGATTATGGATTGGCCGCTGTTCTCCTTTTATCCGGCGGACATTTTCATCGCTCTCGATAAATATCAGCAAGACGTTTCCGGTCTTTTTTGCCGCTTCCAAAAATTTGATATGGCCTAAATGGATAACGTCAAAACAACCCCCAGTCAGCACTACGGTTTTCCCTTCTTTTCTAAACCGTTTACTTAGCTTAACTGCTTTTTCAACATCGATTATTCTGTTCATGATTTTGTTCCTCTTAAATAAACTGCCTGCCAAGGTTGGTAATCGGAAACAAATTTATCATAAATGATGGTCTTCCCATTTTGTGTGACGGTCCTGGTGAAATAAACATCTGCGCCCCAAGCCGCAAAATCCGTTTGTTTGATTGTTCCTACTGGTGAAGTCGGGTCATCCTGATAAAGGTCCGGTGGCGGCGGAGTTTGATTAGTCACAACGGGCGTTGTCATGGTTACTTGTCGGCCATCCTTTGTTCCGTAAAGACTAAAATTCAAAGCATAATTATCCAGATCGACTTGACTTTGAATTAAAATATAATTTTCGGTGTCATTTTTAAACTTCAAATCAACGGTTGGTGAATAAACCGTCGCGTCAATTCCGGGAGGAGAATCTTCTTCATAATAACCGACCCGATAAGCATGAGCATGTCTTTCCACGATTGGTAGTCCGGCATTTAAAATGGCCCGGAAAAGAGTAGTGGA
>JBEKQB010000058.1:0-3686 GCA_049520155.1 Candidatus Levyibacteriota bacterium | reverse complement strand
GCGGATTCGATTGGTCAAATGCCGGCTGGGCTGTTTACTAAAAAAGGAGAGTTTTATGAGCGAATATGATTTTATCGCACATCCGGAGAAACCGAACCAAGTTTGGCAACCATCCATGCAGGAAATTATGTCATTGGTTTCTGCTCCAACTACTATTTTAGCCAATAGAATCTCCGTTGCAAATGCTCTTGCCCAACAGAATATAGACATCGGAAAAATGAACGCTTTTTTAACGCCGCAGCAACAGCAGCTTCCCCCGGCGCAGAGGCAGCAGGCTTACGGCCAGATGCAGGGGCAGCAGGCGCAGCAGCAGCAACAGATGGAGCAATATCAGAAAATTTTAGGGCCGATTGTTCAAGAAATGATGAAATCAGGCGACAATGAAGGGTTTCAGAAACTTTTGAGCGTTTATGAAAATATGCCCGGCTTGGCCCCGATGGTTCAAAAATTAAAAGAATCCGGTTTTACTATTACAGGTTCGGATGCAAAGGAATTTACGCGGCCTTTTACCGCACCTGAATTAAAACAAATGGCCGTTAAGGTTTCTCAATACAATCCTGAGTTGGGTCAGGCTCTTTTGGTGGATGAACCGGGGACGTATAAGGTAAAGATGAAGGGAAACAGAATCGAAGGAATTGAGGCTATAAAAGACACCGAAAAAGACACCACTAATTCTTGGGTTAGAGAGTCTCATGAAGTCGGGCCGGATGGCAAACCGACAGCAAAAGCATTGCAGGCAAAACAGTATCTTAAAGATTTAGCAACCGCCAACCAGCAAAAAGTTCACTTCACAATAATGGAAAGGGAAGCCGCTGAGAAAAAGAAAACATCAGCACCGTTCAGCGAAAAAGAACAACATCAAGTAGACGTTCTAACTAATGCCATTTCAGAAGGTAGGATGGCTCCTTCTCAATTAAATACGGCAATTCAAAGAATGGGAGGCGGCACATCAGCGGCAAAGATAAGAACGGCAGTTGTTACAAATGTTCTTGAAAGGGGAACTGATTTAGAAGCGGCTGAAAATAATTATAAAGCTAAAGGCTCTTCGACAGCTATTCAGCGCGTTCAGTTGGCAAAAACAGTAATTCCTATCGCCGACGAACTTATTGATTTAACGAAAAAAATACCTCCCGGCATCGGATTTGTTCCAGCAGATGAAATCAACAGAAAATTAGGAAGATATTTAAACAATGACGAACTTATTTTATTGGAATTTGATAAAAATAAGATGGTGGAAGAATTTGAGAGGATGCTCACGGGAGCGCAAATGGCGGATTCAAGAGTCCAAAGAAATCTTGAATTAATCAGAACGGGATATGACCCTAAAGCGATTGCGGAATTGGCAGAAGAAACAAAGAAGATTTCCAAAATGAGCACGACAGCAGTTACATCTCCCATGTATGATTTAAAAACAGGCAAAGCGGCTAATCAAACACCCTCTTTGCCATCAGGATATAAAGTAGGATGGTAAAATGCAAGCAGTAACAAACGATCAAGGACAGAAAGGTTTTTATGATGAATCTTTAGGATTCATCCCTGTTGATAGTTTGCAACAGGTGACAGACCCTCAGGGACAGAAGGGGTATTGGAGCGGTAAAACAGGGTTTATTCCTGCACCTGCGGAAACTTCTTCGCTTTCAAAATGGCGAGAAAAATGGGCAGGGAAAGAATCCTTTACGGGATTAAATGAGGCGTCCGATACTGCAAGCGAAAAGATTTCTAAAATCTGGAGTCCTAAAGGCAATGAAAGCGTATTGCAAAGCGGTCTTAAAATTCCCGGCAGGGTTTTTGATACTGCAGGGGAATTGGCCGGTGCGGGAACGAAGGTCATCGGGCAAACCGCAGTCAATGCAGCCAAAGGCATTTATAACGTAACGACGCCGGAAGAAACAAAGAAAATGGAGGCGGAAACCTTTCAAGCCTTTTTGGACACGCCGATTGCTAAAACAGGCGTGGCGGCTTTGCAACAAGGACAGAAATATTTTGATTTGTTCGCCAAAACACATCCCGATGCCGCAAGGCATTTAATAGAGGGCTTTAATTTGTTCGGAGCAGGAGCTATTAATAAAGCCTTTAAGGTTTTGGGAGAGGCGTTTGACTTAACCAAGACTGCGGAATCTGCTAAAACCGCTTTGACATCTTCTGAAAGCGAAAAACTTATTAATTTGGTTAAGAGAGATGTTTCAACGATGACCAAAGAAGAAAGAATTGAGGCATTAAAAACCAATAAGATGGAAAAGCCCGGAGTCTTTAAACAATCAGCAATAAAAACAACAAAGCAAGATGAAGAGATTGCCGATTCCATCATGGGAATTGTTGATGTGAAAAAATCACCCGTAGAAAACATTAACAATATTTATAAAGAAATAGGTGTTTTGGCGGAAAAGACAAAAGCATTGCCCGCTGAAAACGATAAGATTTTTAATAATAAGCAAATACGAAGCTATTTAAGCAAAGCGAAAAATGACACTTCTGTTATTTTGCCGGGAGATAAAAATCTTAGTAAAATATATGATTCGGTAGTAACCGACTTTATGAATATTCTTGATAAAAAACCAAATAAATTAAGCAGCGTTTTAGAGGCAAGAAAAGAATTTGATGCGCTGATGAAATATAAGAACCGGAAAGTTTTTGATCGTGCCGGTGCCGTTATTGACCAAGCGCGTAAGGATGTAAGAGATTTAGCAAACGAATTTGTTTCAGAGAGCTTGCCGGAAGGAAACGAATTTAAACTATTGCTTAAGAAACAAACAAATCTTTATAGAGCAGCGGAAAGAATTGCTAAAAACAATCCCGAAGTGGGGAAAAGCACTATTGAAAAAGCTGGAGATTTTATACGGAAACACCCCTACATATCAACAGGGGTTGCCGGAACATTAGGATATGAGGGAGGCAGAAAAATTAATGCCTTGTTGCCATGATTAAGAAAACCGCCCTCGTCATTGACCGGGGAGAAAGATTATCCTTTGCTTCTAAGCTGGGAGAGAAGCTGCAAAAGGTGTGGTATTACCGCCCCGAATCGTCTTCTTATCCTACGAGCCCTCAGGCAGAAATCGGCTTCGGAGTGGAAACCGTTGAGAAGGTCAACAATTTCCTGAAATATGCCGAGTTGGCGGACTATTTAATCTATTTTGACGTGTACGACGGGGAAGACCAAGAGTTCTACCACCGGAGAAAGAAAAAAGTTTTTGGGGGGAGAAGGTCGGCGGATATTGAGCTGGAAAAGACTTTGTTCATTGACCTGCTCGACGAACTGAATTTGAATAATCCGGATTATCATTTATCCCATGGAATAAGCGACGCCCTTAAATTCCTTGAAGGGAAAGAGGATTTATATTTAAAATCCGTCCGAAACCGGGGGGACTTTGAAACCTATCACTATGTCAATAAGCTGCGCGCCGCCTCATGGTTTGACGACCTGAGGGCAAAAACAGGCAGGAACGCGGAGACCATAGAAATCCTTATCCAGAAAACAATTAAATCGGTATGCGAGCCGGGATTCGACGGATTTAACGTAAACGGCATTATCCCGGATTATTGCCTTGTCGGATATGAGGATAAGGATAAGAACCTTATGTCGAAGATATTTAAAGAGACCCCGGAGGTTCTCGCTAATATCAACGAGGCTTTTGCTCCCTTTTTCAAGGAAACGGGAATTCAGGGACATTGGACGATTGAAAGTCGAA
>JBEKQB010000057.1:0-3748 GCA_049520155.1 Candidatus Levyibacteriota bacterium | reverse complement strand
GCATATAAACTCCTATTCTCAATACTTGCACTGTCAACCAGAATTAGTTTATCAACAAGTTTCCCTTCGGAAGCCAGCACAATTGCTACTCTGCCTCCAAAAGAATGCCCTAAAACTATGCATTGTTCTATCTTAAGTTTTGCTAGAAACTTTTTGACGAAATCTGCGTACTCAAATACTCCAAACACTTTTTTGGGCAAAGCCGTTGTGCCAAATCCCGGTAAATCGAGCAGTATTACTCTATGGTTACTAGAGAAATTCTTTGCGACAGGAATCCATTCGCTAATTGAACATCTCCAGCCGGGCAAAACTAGCAAAGTGCCTCCAGTCTCCCCAAAGATTTGATAATTAGTCAATATGCCCTCAACTACTACTTGCGACATACCTACATTATACTAATAAATCAAAGAAGTTACAGCCTAAGCCAAATTTCCAAAGAAACGACTTGACAAGGACAACCAATAAGCAGCTATAATAAATTACTGCCTATGAATCCAAAATCCGTCAACGATTTAGACCCAAAGCTTAAAGAAACCTACGAAAGAGTCATGGGAACTTCTCTCGGAGGAGATTCTGCTCCTCCCCCGGCGATGGAAACTCAACCCGTATCGCAGCCATCCGAACCTAAACCTGAACCGCAAGCCCAGCCGGAACCTCAGCCTGGAGAATCGGCTCCGATCGAAGGCTCTACGGTATCACAGGTTTTTAGAGCCGATAATACAACTAAACCTACTGAGACTGCCGTAGTTAATCCTCCTTCCGAAAATCAAAAAGCTGCCAAAAAGGGTGGGAAAAAATTGTTGCCGGTAATAATCGTAGTTGGCGCAGTTATATTTTTTGCAATTTACGCTGTTTTGTGGGCTAAACTTCTTGGTCTTTTTTAAGTCTTTTTAAAATCTCTGCCAGTTCTAAAATTTCTGTCTTGTCGCTTATTCTTTCTTTACACTCAACTTTATTCTCTGTTTTCGGACTGACTACTAGTCGCACCGGAATTCCAATTAAGTCCGCGTCGGCAAACTTTTGACCTGCCGAAACATCCCTATCATCATATAAAACTTGTATATTCTCCGCCAGTAACTGCTCGTAAATTTTATCTGTTTTTTCGCCGCTTTGAAGAGAAATTAAATGAGCTTGGTACGGCGCTGCCGATTTTGGCCAAATGATCCCTTTATCGTCATGAAAAAGTTCGACCAGGGTGCCGATCATCCGGGTGACACCAATGCCGTAGCTGGCAAAATGCAGTAACCTTCTCTTCCCCTCTTTATCGGTGACATAAACTCCCATTTTCTGCGAATAAACTGTCCCGAATTTGAAAATATTTCCGACCTCAATTGCTTTTGATTCTTTAATTTTGCAATCTTTACATTTCGGACATTTGTCGCCTGCTTTAACGCTGGCAATTTCTTTATTTTCCGCAAATTTACAATCGCAATTACTTTTGCAGTCGCAATAAAGAATTGTGTCCTCACCCTGAGCGCAGAGAACTTGGAATTCGTGGGTGTGCGCATCGGTAAACACTCCCCCCGCCGCTTCGACTATTTTTGCATCCAAACCGAAGCGCTTAAAAATTCTTAGGTACGCATCCGCCACTTCCCAATAATATTTATCCAAATCCTCTGCGGTTAAATGGGCGCTGTATAAATCTTTCATTAAAAATTCGCGGCCTCTTAAAATCCCCGATTTGGCCCGTGGTTCGTCTCTGAATTTAGTCGAAAAGTGATAAACTTTTACCGGCAAGTCTTTGTAGCCGGAAATTTTCTTGCGCAAAATATCCAACACCACTTCTTCATGAGTAAAAGATAAAGCATATTCCTTATTTTCTTTTTTGAACTGATACATAACCTCGCGTGCAGAATCCCAGCGGCCAGTTTCATTCCAGATTTCTTTGGGATGCAAAAGCGGCATTAGCATTTCGTTGGCACCGGTTTTGTTCATTTCTTCCCTAATAACTTGCTCTATTTTTTCTTTGACCCGAAATCCAAGCGGTAAAAGCGTAAAAGAGCCGGCCATCAACTTGTCTATAAACCCAGCTTTAATTAATAATTTGGCGTTGATGGAAACTTCTTCTTTCGGAAAATCCCGCACGGTTTTACCAAAAAGTTTTGAGTACCTCATTTCCTAAAGTATAGCATTTTTTAAAACGTTGGTGTATACTCCTAAGCTTATGGGAAACGAAATGCCTAACAACTCAGGGGATATCCCTTTACCCTTTGGTGTTCGCGACTTCCATCCGATTAATCAGGGAGACAGAACGCGATACAAAGTTTTGTCCCTAAATCATTTTTCCGAAGCTGCCATCAGGGAGATGCTAAGACAGATGGTTATGGGATATAATCCAGGAAAAGCTATTGCTTACGTTCCTTTAGACTCGGAAACGGGAGAGAATGAAGCTCTAACCTCTGAAGAGTTATATCATCTTCGTGACTGGATCGAAGATGAAGACATACCCCAAGAATTAGATTCCAGAGCCAAGAGGATAAAACAATCACACGCGATAATAATGATCCAAAAATACCAAGTATAAGGATATTCGTGCTATAATTTTTCTATGCAAAACGTTGATAGTTTAGCCGAGCAGATAAAGAATAATCCCCTATTTTTAGAATTGAAAGGTGTTATCGAAAATAATGCTTATCATGATAATGAGTCCGACTACGATCACCTGATAAAGACTTACGAAATTGCGAAAGAACAAATTAAAGGAAATTTCATTAAAAACCCGCAAGCGAAAAAACTATTTTTGGAATTTACAAACACACCGCTTGACGGTTTAACTAATGGCGACGTAATGCTTTTAACAGCACTTGTTCACGACATCGGCAAAATCCTTTACTACAAAGAAGGAAAGATTGGAAAACCCTTAAGACATGTCACCAAAACAGGACATGTCAACATGCCGGGGCACGAATATTGGGGCTCAACGATTATTCCCGAACTTCTAAAAAATACTGGACTGTCGGAGAAAATCATTGAAAGAATTGTCACGGTGGTTCGGCTGCACGATACTTTTGGCGCACGTTATTTTAATCCGCTCAGCAATTGGCCGCTTGAAGAAATTATTGATGACATTAAAGCACGGGCCGAAGGACTTTACAAAGAGGCGCTTTTTAATGTCTACTGCGATTGCTTCTCGGCAAAGCCTTTTATGCAAACAAGGCCCAAAATCGAAGAAGTTTTCAACCAACCCTCACTTTATACGCCGAGAGAATATTTCATTAAGTAGCTATTTCTTTTTAACCTCGTGCCAGCCGAAAGCATTTCTTAAAATTAAGAATCAGCTTATATTTTCCGCATTATGAACAGGCTGCCAACCAAAAGGATTCATAAGATCATGAATTCTTCCGTAATTATCCGAAACGCCGTAAAGTATCACGAAATTATTAGGAACTTTTTCCGCCGTAAGGCATTTTCTGACAAGACTTACTGCATCCTGGTGTGAAAGCCTGGCCGCTCTTTCGGCAATTTGCTCCAAAGATTCTTGAGTTTTAGGGTTAGCAGCGTCAAGAACGGTGGCGACACCACCAAATCTGATGCAGATTACTTCCAGTCTTTTTCTGGCATATTCCCTCCCCAATTTCTCCATTGCTATTTTATCTGCTCCGTACGGACTGTCGGGATACGGAATATCGTACGGCTTTAAAATTCTTTCTCCTCTTGGCAGATAGAAAGTGTCCGCATGGACAGAGCTAGCCATGATTACCCTTGATATCCCAGTTTCCAAAGCGGCTTTGTAAACATTCTCGTACAT
>JBEKQB010000056.1:0-3784 GCA_049520155.1 Candidatus Levyibacteriota bacterium | reverse complement strand
TTGGTGCCTTGGGCAAAAGTAGGTGCCACGGCCGCCGAGTTGGATCTTTTGAATAACTGAACCGCAAACCGAGCATTTCTGCCCCTGTTTACCGTAAACTAAAGTATGATTTTGATAATTCCCTTCTTGTCCTAATATGTTGACAAAATTCTCATCCGATGAGCCGCCGTAATTTAAACTTTTTTTGATGACTTCATGAATAGATTCGAATAGTTTTTTAATTTCTAAATCCGTGAGCGTTTTCCCCTTTTTTCTTGGGTCAATTCCAGCTAAAAACAAGGCGTCGTTGGCATAAATATTGCCGATTCCCCCAATCTTTTTCTGGTCCATCAGAATTAATTTGACTGGCAAATTACCTTTTTGAATCGTATTTTTGAGATATTCCAGCGTTAACTCTTTGCCGGCCAAATCTTCTCCCACTTTTGGTTCCGGTCCCATTTCTTTGAAGAATGTGACATCTTTTAGTCCATCTTTTTTGATGATTTTTATCCAACCAAAACGGCGCAAATCGTTGTAGAAAAGTTTGGCGCCTTTATCTAAAGTAAAAATCGCGTGCGAATATTTTGAGGGTAGAGTTTCTCCGCCGACTTTTTTGGAAAGGATTGAGTCCTCGGTTGTTTTATCCTGAAAAACCAGCTGCCCGGTCATTTTGAGGTGAATTGTGAGAACGTAATCGTTATCAAGTTCGATGATTAACCCCTTGCCGATTCTTTTAACATCAGTGACGACGGCACCGATGACGTCTTTGGGATTCCCCTGGAAAATTTTCGGCACACGGACCTCGACGGCTTCGATTTTGTGTCCGACAAGATATTTTTGTAACCCTAATTTAATTGTCTCAACTTCCGGTAACTCAGGCATGTTTTTCGATAAACTCCTTTATTTCTTTTTTGAATCTTTCTTTAGAAAACTTTTCGGCTCGCTCGATATAATCTTTGGCGTTAAACTTTGAGCTCTCGAACTTTTTGATTGCGGCAATTAAGCCGTCAACGGAATAATCACTGAACAAAACTCCGGTTTTACCTTCAACCACCGTCTCTTTATATCCTCCGCCGTTAAAAGCAATTACCGGCGCGCCGCAAAGCATTGCCTCAACCGGCGTAATTCCAAAATCTTCGTCTTGCGACAGAGCCAAAAAGCCTTTTGCGCCTTTGTAAAGTCTGGCCAATTCTTCATCGCTGACTTGTCCTAAAAATTCTACTTTGTTTTGGGATTTTTTGACTAATTTGTCGTGTTCAAAGTAATATCCAGCCGGCGAACCGGCGATTTTTAACTTGAATCCCGTCTTTAACGCCGCATCAACCGCCAAATCTAAACCTTTTGCCCCAACAATCCGGGAAACTATAAAATAATAGTCACCTCTTTTAACATTTTGCACGGTTGGGAGCGACACCGGCGGGTAAATTACAGTTGCGTCGCGTCTGTAGAACTTTTTAATTCGGCTCTGCACTTCTTTGGAATTGGCGATAAAATAATCCACTTTTTGTGCTTGTTTGAAGTCATAAAGCCGCAAGAAATGCCCGACAAGCAAAGCGTAAACCTTCACCAGCCAATATCTTTGGAAATTAACCGAAGTCGTATAGCCGTAAAGCCAACGAGGCGGCGTATGACAATAGCAAATCTCTATGAACTTATCATTTGGTTTTTTGAACCCTTTAGCAATATACCAACTGGATGAGGAAATGACTAAATCGTATTTTGAGAGATTAAAACTGTTCCAAATTAGAGGCGTTAAAAACCGCAAAGGGCTGTAAAGTTTGCTTTTGAAAAAGGGTATATATTGTGCCCAAGATGTAAGGATTTGCTTGTCTTTAAAATGTTTAAAGCCTTCGGAATTCTTGGCACAAAAAGCAGTGTAAATCGGCGCGTCGGGGAAAATCTCGGTTAGAGTTTCTAAAACCCTCTCCGCCCCACCGTATTCTTTAATATAATCATGCACTAACGCAACTTTCATAGTAAATTCATTTGTTCCTCTGCTTTTTTCTTTTCCTTAACTTCGGCTTGAGCTTTAGTTGTTACCTTTTTATCGACACGCTTTAAAAGGCTTTTGAAATTCAGTTTTTCAAAAACTCTCTTCAAAGCGGCCTTATCTATTTTAGCGACTTCCGCCTCTTTTTCGTCAAGTTTAACTGGTGCATTTAACATAATGGTTGCCAGTTTCTTCGCCAGCGCCGCTTGTTCGGCGTCCTCTGCCAATTTTTCCTGAATTTGTGGCGAAAGTTCTCCAAGGTGCTCGTAAATTCCTTCCAGCGTTTGGTATTTATTCAAAAGTCCGCTGGCGGTTTTGGGCCCGATTCCAGATACTCCCGGATAATTATCCGAGGCATCCCCCACCAACGCCTTGTAATCTACAATTTGCCACGGCTCTAGTCCGTACTTTTCTCTAACTTTTACCTCATCAAATAAAGTCACCTTCGTCATTCCGATAATCGGCGCCAACATCAATACTTTTGTATTAACCAACTGTAATAAATCCCTGTCTCCGGAAACAATAATGGTCTGCAAATCCTTGGCTTTGGCTTCTTTGGAAATGGTGCCGATTAAATCATCCGCTTCATAGCCGTCAACTTCAAAATGGTTAATCTTAGCCTTATCCAGCGCCTTATGGATGACGTCAAATTGCGGAGTCAGGTCATCGGAAATCTTTGGCCTGGTCGCCTGATAGCCAACGTAGAGCTGCTTCCGGAAAGTCGGCGCGGCTTTGTCAAAACAAACTATTAAATATTCAGGCTGCAAATCCTCGACAATCTTTAATAACATCATAAAAAACCCGTAGACCGCGTTGGTCGGCAAACCATCTTTGTTATTTAAGGGTGGGAGCGCATGGAAGGCGCGGTGGATAATGGCGTTACCGTCAATTAAAACTAATTTTTTCATCTAAAGTGATTATAGCCTAGGCAGCTTTTGATTGTAAGAGGAGCTTACGATAGACAAAAGTGGTGGCGAGCATGCTTAAAGGAATCGTGATGAATAATCCAACGATTAAGCAAATAAAGCCTAAAATATTGATTAAAAAAAGCAATATTCCCAAAAAGAAAAGGTTCCAAACGTTACCTCTGGTTATCTTCCAGCTCTTTTTAAGAGCTTCAACCGGACCGAGATTTTTATCAATTACCAAATAAGCTGCGAACTTTAATCTAAACGCAAAAAATATCCCCGGAATAATTAACAAAATAAAGCCGCCCAGCACAATTAAGCCGCTTAAAAGTGCCACGAGGAAATAATTGATAATTGGTTGGTAATAGAAAAGGTCTTTATATTTTGGCTTTTTGTTATCGATGAATTTAAGAGTGATTTGAATCAGTCCGATACCGATAACTAAATCAATTACCGTTTGCAAAAGCCACAATGCAAAAGAAAGTAAGGGAGTATGTAGTGTTGCGATTCTTAATCCACTTATTACCGCGACAGTTAAAATGACAATTATAAAAAGGGCGAAGAAGAAAAAAAGGTTTTCTTTGGCCAGCTTGAATCCGTAATTGATAGCTTCTTTTTTAGAAAAATGCGGTTTAGTTGAACTTTTTGCCATAATTTATTATTCGCTTAAGAAAGCTTATTTGTCAATTAGGCTTTGGCGGGGACAGTCGCCGGTTTGGCGCCGATTAATTTTTCGAACTCTTCCGACTCCAAGGTCTCTTTTTGCAGTAATTCTTCGGCTAGTGCGTCTAATTTCTTTCTTAATTTAGCTAAGATTGTAAACGCCTCTTTATACGCTTCATCGGTGATTTTTTTAACCTGTGTGTCAATTTTGGCCGCCATGTCCTCGGAAACTGTCGATTGTTCA
>JBEKQB010000055.1:0-3806 GCA_049520155.1 Candidatus Levyibacteriota bacterium | reverse complement strand
TATGACGATTGCTTTCATAAAGCCTCTTTAAAATATTGTATCGTTTTCCCAAGCCCTTCTTCAATACTTAGCTTCGGTTCCCAATGCAGCAGTTTTTTGGCTTTTTCGATGTCCGGCTTTCTTGATTTTGGGTCGTCCTCGGGAGACTCCTCAGCATAAATTATTTTCGATTGTGACCCGGTAATTTTTTTTATCAACTCTGCTAAATCGGCTATTGTCATTTCGTTGGGATTACCTAAATTAATCACTTCTCCTTTTGTGCTTTCGGTGAACATGGCTGCTTTTATGCCACCCACCATATCACTAACAAAACAAAAACTTCTGGTATGCTTTCCATCTCCATAGATTGTTAGCGGCTGATTGTGGATAGCTTGATTAATAAAATTAGAAACGACTCTCCCGTCATCTTTCTGCATTAACGGCCCATAAGTATTAAAGATTCTAATTATTCTTACATCAAGATTAAATTTCCTAAAGTATGCCATCGTAATTGCCTCCCCAAATCTTTTGCTTTCGTCATAGACAGACCTTACGCCGTTTGGATTGACATTGCCGAAATAATCTTCTCTCTGAGGACTAACCATAGGATCTCCGTATACTTCGGACGTAGAAGCAAAAAGAAATTTACTGCCATTTTGTTTCGCTAACTCCAAAAGTAGATTTGTTCCCTGCGAGTTAACCAGTAATGTTTCAATTGGATAATTAATATAGCTTCTTGGACTATTTTTATTGGGAGAGGCAGGAGAGGCTAAATGGAAAATAAAATCTATTTGCTCGTTTATTCTCAACGGCTTAACTACATCTTGCTCGATAAAATGAAAGCTGGGATTATCTAAAAATTGAGAGAGGTTTTTTTTATCGCTGGTAATTAGATTATCAACGCAGATTACCCTGTAATCATCGGCAAGTAGACTTCTACAGAGGTGTGTTCCGATAAAACCTGCTCCGCCGGCGACTAATACGGTCTGCATATTATCTTCTTTCTCTTTCGAGGTCGGCTTCAACCATTATTCTAACTAACTCTTTGAAGCTTGTTTTGGGTTTCCACCCAAGCACTTTTTGAGCTTTACTGGCATCTCCAATCAGATAATCAACCTCTGCTGGACGCATATATTTAGAGCCGTTGGCAACCACATATTTTTGCCAGTCTTTAATTCCCGCGACTTTAAAGGCTTCTTCGACAAACTCCCTGACGCTGTGGTTCTCTCCGGTGGCAATGACATAATCATCGGGCTTTTCTTGCTGCAACATTAACCACATTGCCTGAACATAATCACCCGAATACCCCCAATCTCTCTTCGGCTCAAGGCTCCCCAATTCCAATTTGTCCTGTTTACCAAGTTTTATCCGGGCAACGCCATTGCTAATTTTCCTGGTGACAAACTCTATTCCCCGTCTTGGAGATTCATGGTTAAAAAGAATTCCCGAACAGGTAAACATTCCGTAACTTTCCCTGTAATTGACCGTGATGTAATGACCATAAACTTTGGCTACTCCATAGGGACTGCGCGGATGAAACCGCGTGGTTTCTTTTTGTGGAGTCTCCGTTACTTTGCCAAACATTTCCGAAGATGATGCTTGATAGAATTTAATTTTGGGGTTAACAGTTCGGATTGCTTCCAAAACCCTCGTCACACCGAGTCCAGTAAACTCTCCGGTTAAAACCGGCTGATCCCAAGAGGCTTTGACAAACGACTGGGCCGCCAAATTGTAAACTTCGTCAGGCTCTGATCTTCTAATTGCATCTGTTAAAGAACTCTGGTCAAGCAGGTCTGCCGAAAAAAGCTCAAGCTTGTCGGCGATGTCTTTAATATTTTCCATGTTCGGGGTAGAAAGCCGGCGCACTATTCCGGTCACTTTATAGCCTTTCGAAAGCAAAAATTCGGCCAAGTATGGTCCGTCTTGTCCTGTGATGCCTGTAATTAAAGCTGTTTTCATCGTCTAATTTATTTTAAATAATATTACGCCAATAGTCCAGCGTATCTTCCAACGTCTTTTCCAACGGGATTTCCGCTTTCCAACCGGTCAGCCGCCTGATTTTTGTCGGGTCACAAATTAAATCCGCGTCGTCACTCGGGCGGAAAAGAGATTGATTGACTTTGACCGTAATCTTGACTTTGGTTAAAGAAAGCATTCGCTCTAAAATTTTCCCAATCTGATGCGAAACTCCCGAGCCAATGTTATAAACTTCTCCAAGCTCTCCTTTTTCCATCAATAGGGTATAAGCTTTAACTATATCTCTGACATCGGTAAAATCTCTTTTTGCTTCCAAATTACCAACAGGCAGGATCGGCTGACGCCGGCCTTTTTCTATCTCCGCTATTTTTTGGGCAAAAGCCGAAATAACAAAATTTGGGGATTGGCGGGGGCCAAAATGATTAAATGGCCTGACTCGAACAGCCTTTAGTCCGTAGGACAAAAAATATTGCCTGCCTAAAAAATCCTGGGTCAGTTTTGAAACCGCATAAGGACTGGTTGGATTAAGAGCGGTTCCTTCATCTATGGGAAGGTCTTTTTGTCTGACGCTTCCATAGACTTCGGCGGAAGAAACAGCCAAAGTTTTTGACTCTAATAATTTACTTTTTCGCATCGCTTCAAAAATATTTATTTGGCAAGCGATATTGTTTAAGACAGTCTCCCGAGGAGAAGAAAAACTATCAGCGGGCGATGTGAATGCCGCCAAATGGTAGATGATATCCGGTTTTACCTCTTCGATTAGCTTAAAAACTTTGTTTTCATTTCTTAGGTCAACTTCCAACAATTTTATTTTATCCTGGCTTTTCTCTAAATTCTGCGTGTCGTTCGTTGAAAAGTAGGTGCCGAAAAGGTTGTTCTCCTGATTCAAAATTAGATGGTCAATTAGATGACTACCGACAAAGCCCGAAGCGCCTGTGATAAGTATTTTTTTACCCATATTTACCTTCCGATACCCATGTAGTTAAAACCTTTGTCTCTCATTGTTTGAGGCTCATAGAGATTCCGTCCGTCAATAATATTCGGGTTTTCCATCATCTTTTTGATTGTCGCGAAATTAAGCTCTCTAAATTCATTCCACTCGGTAAGCACGATAATTAAATCTGCTTCCTCGGCAACTCCGTAAGCATCTTTCTTATAATCAACGTCTTTTAAAATTACAGCCGCGGTGTCCATAGCTTTCGGGTCATAGGCAGCAATTTTTGCGCCTTCATTCTGCAATAAATTGATAATGTCAATCGCGGGCGAGTCTCGCATATCGTCAGTGTTTGCTTTAAAAGCCAAGCCTAATATCCCGATTTTCTTATTCCGCATATCTCCGAGGATTTTTCTTGCCTTTCTGACAATGTCTCTTCTTGATTGATGGTTAATATTTTCTACTTCTTCAAGCAGCGAAAATGGATAATCATTATCTTTTGCAATTGAAATAAGCGCTCTTACGTCTTTCGGAAAACAACTCCCTCCATACCCGGGGCCTGGAGAAAGAAACATTTTGCCAATTCTTTTGTCCGTGCCAATTCCCTCAAGTACTTTCAAAGCGTCTGCGCCGAGCAATTCCGAAAGCTTGGCGATGGCGTTGGCATAAGAAATTTTGAGCGCTAAAAACGCATTGGCCGCATATTTTATGAGCTCCGCTGTCTCAAAATTAGTTAAAACCAAAGGGGCGTGAATTGGCTCATGGAGTTTAATTAACATTTCCTGCGCACGCTTACTTTCCGTACCGATCACGATTCTGTCGGGATTAGTTGTGTCGGAGATTGCACTTCCTTCACGCAAAAATTCCGGAACGGACGCATAATCGACCTCCGCATCTTGAGGCTTTGACTCATCTA
>JBEKQB010000054.1:0-3839 GCA_049520155.1 Candidatus Levyibacteriota bacterium | reverse complement strand
GAGAGCAGATTTTTCAAGAAACGCAGCAATTGATCCCACCAATTGCCTATCGTCTTGGCTATTTGCTGCGCCGTTTGCTTCTGTATAGAGATTGACTCAAGTAACAGCTTTTTTGTCGGGGTTAATGACTCTTTATTCTGATAATTAGCGGTTGCATACAAACTGTAATTGCCAGCTTTAAGATTCTTTAAGTCGAATTGATAGTAGCCTGTATTGTCGGCATAGGTTGTAAGTAACTCTCCGTTGATATGCAGGGTGACTTTTGCCCCAGGCATCGTGTAACCAAAGGCCGTCGCGCTACCACCTGCGGTTACGGTCGTCCTGGATAAGCCTAAAGTCGGAGGCAGAAAAATGTCCTTCATCGTTACGGAGGCTGTGGCCGGCGGAATCGAAAAACAAGTATAAGACTCCCCAATCCTCTTAAAATCGATAGCGTCAAGGCAGAAGCTACTAAATCCCGCGTTAATTAAAACTTGAGAGATAATAAAATCTCCGTTTTGGTCAGCTACTGTTGCTCTGACGAAAATACCATTAAATGTTAAAGTAATAGAAGCGAAAGGTGAAACATAGCCCCAAAGGCTAAGGTAGAATTCCCCCACGGAAGCCTGTACTGCTGTTCCTAAAGAGCCCGCCGGGAGTGTGGGTATCTGCGCGAATACACGAGAAATTGTTAGGACGACAAATGTTGTCGAGATTAGAATAATAGGCAGGAATTTCCTCATCATTCATATTATGCTTACTCAAAATTTAAAAGTCAAAGCATAATTAACGCAAGTCTTTAGCCTTAACCTCGTCTTCCGAAATAACTTAGATTATTAGTTTTTACCGTCTTTGCAACCCAAAAATGCATTTTTTATTAACTATCACTTTGATTCTCTAAGTGCTAAAATATTACTTAATTCGTTAATGCACGCCGACAGTTCACGCACAAATATTCAACAGCAAAAGCCGCTAATTTCCCAGATTGTATTCCACTGTATCAGTCATAAATATAGGCTTTTGATAGGAATTGATGCTTTATGATAGCATATTTTTAAGAAATTCCTAAAAGTCTTTATGCGTTAAAACAGAATATTCGGACTAATTTTTCACGGTTTTTTAATTGAATTTCCACTGATATAAAATAGTGCATACAATATCACATAAAAATACTCTAGGGCCTTGACAGGAATTTTCATAATTCTTTATTCTACTAATAGTATGTTATGTTTTTACTTTCAACTCGTATAAACCGTATAATCTGTATAATCTTGAAGCTAATGAGCTGTCTACCTAGCTTAGCTGGGTAATCAAGAATGGATTTATTAAATTTATTTAAAAATTATTTATTTTCACAAGATGACAAGCCTACGAAGGTTACTGTCAAGAATTACTTATCGGACGTCAACCATTTTGTCCGTTGGTATGAAAGCACATTCGCCAAAGGTTTTGCGCCCAAAGAAATCTCCAGCCTAACGCTCAGCGATTACCGTAACAGTTGCTCTGAAGTCTTTTCCCCGAGCTCCTTAGATAGGCACTTCTCTTCCCTGCGTAAGTTTTTTAGATTCCTACTAGTCGAAGGCATGATTTCCCTTGATCCATTCTCGCTTAAAAAATTAAATCTTGAGGCTGCAAAAGATCCCTGGCACATTAAAGACTTCAAAGATTTTCTTTATGTCTACAACGCTTCAAGGCTCACGATTAAGAATTACGTAATCGATATCAAACAGTTCTTAGGTTGGGCTGCCCAAGTAACCGCCTCTGCGAATGTTATGGCGGAAATAGATTCAAAATTAGTTGGAGAATATAAACAAAGACTCCTGGAACAGGGTTTTTCTCCGGCCACGATTAACCGGAAACTCTCTTCACTACGCAAATATCTAGCCTGGGCAGAAAATAAAGGACTAGTATCTGATATTTCGTATGACGTATCTGGTATCCAAAAACCTGAAGAATCCAAGCTAAACATTCCTGAACCTAAAGAGAACATTGCTGCCAAATACCAAATGCCAAACGCCAAATACTCTTCTTTTCCTCCTTTCCGAGTAGCTCAAAAGGTATCGGAAGCATTCATTTTTGCCTTAGATAGTAGTTTAATTATCCAGCTGGCAAGGCTGGTTGACAGAATCGAATACGTCCTGTGGAAAGGTCAAGGCCAACCAGTTTTCACTAAAATCAAAGCGCAAAAATCGAAACTTAAAGGGATGGCTTCCAGTTTCCAACTATTAAGCCCTACTCCTACTGCCGGGCGTTTGGCCTCAAAGATAAAAAATTTGCCAAAGGAATTCTATGCCCCTCTGGAAATCTCCACCAAATATCTTCCCTGGTATAAAAAGGCTTGGATTACCGCTCGATATTCCCGACCAAAATGGTACAAAACATATCGTTCTTATCCAATTGCTCAATATCTAAACTTCGCGGTTCTCATTATCTTCATAATGGTCATCAGCTTTGGCTTTTACAACACTTTCTTCCAAAAAAAGTCACCGACGCTGGCCGTTGCGGGAACACCCGTTGCTCCGCCCAGAATATTGTCTTTTCAGGGAAGATTAACCGACCAGTTCGATACGCCGATTTCCACCCCGAGCGCTTTGCGTTTCGCCATTTATGACGCTCAAGCTCCGGCATCAAGCGCTGCGGATCTTTTGTGGCAGGAAGAAGATCAGGTCACTCCGGATCAAGACGGAATATTCAATATCCTGCTTGGCAATACTTTAACTCCCTGCGCAAACGCTTTGGTTCCGGCAACGGGAGCTTGTCAAATTCCACAAGCCCTATTTGCGACAGAGTCTGCCCTGTTTTTGGGCGTAACCGTTGGCAATACTCCGGAACTGACGCCCAGACAGCAGTTGGCCACCGTCGCCTACGCCACCAATTCCGAACTTTTGCAGGGAATGGTGCCAACCACCAGCGGTCCCAGCGCTTACACCAACACGGTTCTGGCTCTTGACGGCACTGCGAGTTCACCTACCCTAACCATCGGAGGAGCGGTCGGAGCTACTTTTCAAGCGACCGGCGGGCAATTTGTGTTATCGGGAAATTCCTTACTCTTAACAACCAAAGCCGGTTCCAGTACGAACGTCGCCATTGTGCCCAACGGTTTAGGTTTTATTGACCTGCAAAGACCGCTTACCAATAGCATAGGAGCCAACAATATCAACGGACTTCTAAACGCCGTTGAAGTTGACGATATGCTTGGCGTCTTGGCTACAACTTCCGGACAATCGGCTTTAACTATTAATCAAAACGGTGGCGGACTGTTAATTAACGCCTCAGCCAGTGGCATTGCCAAATTTATGGTTGACTCCGGCGGCAGCGCCACCATTGCCGGACATTTAGTACTCTCCAATCCGGCCGCTAAAACTACTTTCGGCGGCATCGCTTATGCGTGGCCAGGTTCAATTCCGTTAAATGGTTCTGTTTTATCTGCCCAAACCACCGGCCAGCTCTCTTGGATTACCTCGGCCACAAGTCTTAATTTCTGGCAAGATGTGCAGGGCGCTATCTTCCCTGTTCAATTGGGAGACGACTTACTGCTCGGCAGTTCGTCTACCAGCTCTGCCGCCTTTGCCTTTACAGGGCTGATGAATAATACCGCTTCCGGAAACCACCAAACCCAGGCATCGTTTAGCGGACAGTTCGTGGTAATGCCTAATAACGGTTATGGAGGAAATGCTTCCATCTCGGGTAATTTAACCTTGGGAATCTATGGGACAGGAGCAATCCAGACTACCAGTAATCAGCTCTTAACCATTGGCGGTAATACCACGGGGAACATTACTCTTTCTCCTTTAAGCGCAGCAGCGGGAAGTGTCATTAACCTTAATGCTACCAACATTAATTCCAGTCTGGCGACAGTT
>JBEKQB010000053.1:0-3908 GCA_049520155.1 Candidatus Levyibacteriota bacterium | reverse complement strand
ACCGACCGCAAAAACAATTTACGAACGCTTCCCCTACTTGAAACTGATTGTGGACAGAGCCGAAGGCAGAACTCCCACTCCCGAGGGAATGCAAATACCTAGATTCCCTAAACATGTTGCCGTTATCATGGACGGCAACCGCCGCTGGATAAGAAATAAGGAGGGCGCGAATGCAAAACCGATCGAGGGACATATTCAGGGCATGAATAATATGATCGAGATTTTGCGAAGCTTAAGGGAGTTACCGATTGACTATGTCACTCTTTGGGCTTTTTCACCAGAAAACTGGGGGCGAGACAGAAAGGAAATTGACGCCCTGATGGGACTTTTTGCCACCGCCATTCCGCAAGTTCTTCCCGAAATTCAAGCCAATAACGGCAGAGTTATTCACTTGGGAAGAACAGACAGAATTCCGGCGGAAGTAAGAAGAGTTTTAGGAGAGATGGAAGCCGCAACTGAAAAGAACACTGGACAAACGGTATGTCTCGCGATTGATTACGGCTCTGAAGACCAGGAAACCAGAGTTTTACAAAAAGCTTTAAGAATGGCTGCCGCCGGAGAGCTGCCGCCGGGAATTGAAGCGGACGAGGCTGAAGTTGAATCTCTAAGAAAAAGTCTTTTGGACACAAGGCTTGATGACGGAACCGACATCCCGCCGATCGACCTGATTTTTAGAACCGGCGGAGAGCAAAGAGACTCGGGTATACCAAATGCCGCTTACGCCGAATTTTATTTTATTCAAGCATATCTGCCAAATGCGAAAATTGACGACTTCGTCACGGGTATAGCTAATTACGCCTTTCGAGAGCGCCGTTTCGGTGGAAATGCTGCTAGAAAGCTTTGAATCGAGGGTTATCTCTTCGGGCTTTGTCTCTTGCGTCTTGATTTTCCACCCATTCCCACTTTTCTTCTTTCCCTGACTCTGGCGTCGCGGGTTAGAAAACCTTTTTTCTTCAAAATGTGTTTGTTTTTTTCGTCAAGTGAAGAAAGAGCCTTAGAAATGGCGTGGATAAAAGCTTCGAGCTGGCTCTTTGTTCCGCCGCCTTCTACCTTAACTACTAAAGTATATTTCCCTAAAGTGTTGGTAATTTTAAGCGGTTCTTCTAAGGTGGCTTTGGCAACCATGCCGCTAAAATATGTTTCCGCTTTTTTACCGTTTATGATAATGTCGCCTTTTTTGACATCCATATCCATTACCGTTGGCAAACCGGTTACGTAGAGTCTTAATCTGGCGACTGCTTCTTTTCTTCTGCCGACAAATGATTTATAATTTTTATCTGCCATAGTTATTTAACCTCCTCCTTTTTCTCGAATTTCTCTTTATAAGTATGCACTTCCGTCGGAAAAACGTAAAGTCTTTTCAGCATTGACGCTTTCAGCCTATTTTGTGGCACCATTCCCGAAACCGCGCGTCTGATAACTTCTTCTGGCTTTCTCTCTCTTAGTTTTTCTAAAGTTTCCCTGCGGAATCCACCAGGATAGCCGGAGTGCCTAAAATATTCTTTTTGTTTTTCTTTATTACCGGTAGTTTTAACGTCTTTAGCGTTAATCACAACCACATAATCACCACAATCTAAATTGCGGACAAAATTGGCTTTGCTTTTCCCCATCAAAAGCTGTGCAATTCCTGAAGCCACCCGACCCAAGGTCTCGTCCTTAATGTCGATTAAGTGCCACTCTCTTTTGATTTCGCTTACTTTGGTTGCTTTAGTTAATTTTCTTAACATATTATTTAGATTTTTTTGCTTGAACCTTTTTTGCTACTTTCTTGACAGGTGTCTTTTTAACAGGTTTTGCTGCTTTGACTTCTTTTTTGGCTTTTTTCTCCGTCTGAACGGGAACAATAGCTTGTGCGACTTCGGTCCATTCCATAATCACTACAGGAGCGTCGTCACCGAATCTTTTACCGGCTTTGATAAGTCTGACGTAACCACCCTGCTTATTGCCAAACCTGGGCGCGACGTCATTAAGCATTTTTTCAAACGCCTCTTTGGTTAAGCTTTGTTGCAAAACCAGCTTGGCGGCATTACTGCCCTCTTTGGCTTTAGTTACCAATTTCTCCACATCCGCCCGAATCGCTTTGGCTTTGGCTTCGGTAGTAATAATTCTTTCCTTCATTACTAATGCCGACATTAAGCTTGTAAAAAGCGCTTTTCTTTCGTTTTTATCCCTGCTTAATTTTCGACCGTATACATTTTTTTTCATACAAATAAAAAAATCTTAAATCTCAAAAATTTTTAAATTTAGTCTGACTTTGAGATCTAAGATTTGAGATTTAGACTTGTAGGCTAATACCTTTTTCTTTTAACTTTTCTTCGATGACGCCGATTGATTTCCCACCCATGTTGCGCATACCGATTAATTCTTTTCTTGGAGTATCCAGCAGCTGTCCGATGGTTTCGATTCCACCGTTTCTTAAGCTGTTATAAATTCTGGTTGGTAAATCTAATTCATCAACCGTCATTCTTAAAACGCCTTCGGAGACTCCGGCGTGAGAAACGACTGTCTCTACAACTACCGAAGCTTTCGGTTCATAAACTTGATGGAAATAGGTGGAAAGAATTCTAGCCGATTCGTCCAATGCTTCTCTTGGCTTAACCACGCCGTTAGTCCAAATTTGTAAGGTTAATTTATCTAAGTTGGTTTGTCTTCCGACGCGGGTGGCCGAAACTTCATAATTAACTCTTCGAATCGGGGTAAAAACTGCGTCGGTAGGAATTACTCCCAAAGCCGAAATGCGTCTTTCTTCCGACAAAGAATAGCCCATGCCTTTCTCAACCGTTAATTCGACATCGAGCTTGGCTTTTTTGTCGCTTAAGAAACCAAGGTAGTGGTTTTTATTAACAACTTCGACATCTTCCGGAAGCTCCAAATCTTTGGCGGTGATTTCTTTTCCGCCTTTAACCGAAAGCCTGACTGTCGCTTCGTTTTTGCTGTCTAAGAGTTTTAAGTTAAGTCCTTTGATATTTAAGAGAAAATCAACCAAATTTTCTTTAAGCCCGGGGACGGTGGAAAATTTATGTTTGGCGCCGGAAATTTTCACCGAAGTAACGGCTGCTCCCGGAATTGAAACGAGCAATACTCTTCTGAGGGCGTTTCCCAGAGTGTGACCGTATCCGGGCTCTAACGGTTCGATGACAAACTCACCATATTCATCCGTGACTTTTTCTTCTTTAATTTTAAATGTTGGCTCAACCATAGTTTACTATTTTAACATTACCTGGAATAATATTCAATAATCAATTGAAGGTCGAAGGGAACCTGTAAATCTTCCGTTTTGGGCATCCTGACAAGCTTTCCGGAAAGTCCTTTTTTGTCAAGAAACGGTAAAACCTCCCCTTTTTCCTTGTTAATTTCCAAAACCACTTTATTGTTTTGCATTTTGGGAGCTAAGGAGATAACATCATCAACTTTAACCGAGTAAGACGGGATATTTAACTTCTTGCCATTAACTAAGATATGGCCATGTGAGACCAGCTGCCTACTCATATACCGGGTTTTGCCAAACCCCAGCCGGTAGACGACATTATCGAGCCTAGTTTCCAAAAGCGACACGATTAATTCTTTCGTGTCGCCTTTTTTGCCCTGAACTGTTTGGACCAAGTTTTTGAACTGTTTTTCCATCAAACCGTAGGTCGTTTTGGCTTTTTGTTTTTCTCGAAGCTGCAATCCGTATTCGGACAGTCTTCTTTTTCTTTTCTTACCGTGCATACCCGGCGGAACACTTAGCCTTCTTAAGAGCGTCTGTGAAGTTTTATCTAAAAGATTAACTCCTTCTTTTCTGACTAGTCGATGCTTTGGTCCTGTATAGCGTGCCATTATATTCTCCTCTTTTTCTCGGCTCGTGGGCCGTTATGTGGAATAGGCGTAATATCAGCAATTAACGAAATTGACAGTCCGGCGGATTT
>JBEKQB010000052.1:0-3992 GCA_049520155.1 Candidatus Levyibacteriota bacterium | reverse complement strand
TAAACTCGCAAATTATTGACATGAATGTTTCTATTAAGAAATTATCTGTAAACGAAGCTAAAATAATTGCAGATGTAATTTCCACTTCGCTTAAGGAGCAAGATTTTCCTTACCAAGAAAAAACTGACTTAGCTTATTCAAGAATTTATAGCAAAGAATACTTTACTAAATTTTTGGAAAAAAAGGACCACGCTGTCTTTGGTGCTTATCAGAACGAAAATTTGGTTGGAATAATCGTGATGATGGAAAATGATGGTGGCGTTTTACATATTGACTGGCTGGTAATTAAAAAGGAATTTAGAGGTAAAGGTTTCGGAACATTGCTACTAAAAGAAGCGGGAAAATGGGCATTAGAGCAACATCTTCATTATGTTTATCTTTTTACGGAAACAGACAAAAATATTGCGTTTTACGAAAAGAGAGGATTTCACTATATCGGTAAACATTCCAATTCTTGGTTTGGAGAAACCGAGCATATTCTAGGCAAATTGCTTCGCGATAAACCATTTGAAGATATATGGACGAAACAGTAAAACTGGTTGTATTTGTGCCTCTAACACACGCGGACATTGTGCGAAAAGCAATGGGGGAAACAGGAGCCGGAATTGTCGGAGATTATAAATATTGCAGTTTTTCGGTTAGAGGTGTAGGGAGATATATTCCGCTAGAAACCGCCCATCCGTTTATTGGAAAAGTCGGGAAATTGGAAGAAGTAGAAGAAGAAAGAATCGAAACAGTTTGTTACAAAAAGGATCTGGATAAAATAATCACCGCCATTAAAAAAGTTCACCCCTATGAAGAAATAGCATTGGATGTCTACCCTCTGGTTTTAAATCCCCACGAGACTACATATAAAAAATAAGCTCGGATATCTTGACATCATTGTTACTTTTGTTTATGCTAATTTCAGTGGAGAAGAATCTTAAAGATAAAAGAGTTCTAATCGCCGCCGGAGTTGCGGTTTTAGCTTTGGTTTTAATCGTCGTTGGGGTGATTATGCTTACCTCAAAAGGCTCAAACAGTGCTTCTTCAAATCAAGCCGCTGCGACCCCAACCGAAGTCCCCGTTCTATCTTTACAACCCGCTGATATCGGCTTGACGCTTACGGAAGCTGCCAACCTGCAGACGGCGACCATGAACATTACCAAAACTGGCGATATCGCCTCGGTTGATTATCAGCTTTCTTATAACGCTATGGTTTCCGGTCAAAGTATCCCCAGAGGGACCATCGGTCATGTTGATGTTAAAACTCCCGGCCAAGCAATTACGCAAAAGATGGTGTTTGGAACCTGTTCGGATGTTTGTCATTATGACACCGGTATTACTGGTGTACAATTAATCGTCAAAGTGACCAAAACTGACGGAAAAATCTATCAAGTCCAGCTAACTCCGACGGCACAATAAAATTTACTTTTCACATCAAAAGCAAAATCACTAAATCTAGTGATTTTTTTTGTTATAAACACTAAAGTGCCCCGTTTGCCTCTTGACACCCTGTGAAAACTGCTGCAGAATGGAATAAAGTGGTCCACAGTGGGAAAAGGTGGGACACAGAAAGGCAGGTATGTTGTTAGGTCAATATGATGGAAAAATTGACGCGAAAGGTCGCAGCGCATTTCCGAAAAAATTTCGGGAAGCTTTGGGAAAGAAGTTAATTGTTACTTTAGGTTATGAAAACTCGCTTATTGTCGTATCAGAAGAAAATTGGAAGGCACTCCTGGAAGGAACAGAGGGAAGGCCTTTTATCGAATCAGAGACTCGAGAAACTCAAAGATTCTTACTTGGTGGAGCATCCGGGGTTGAGCTCGATGGTAAAGGCCGGTTTGTATTACCAGCTTATCTTAGAGAATTTGCGGGAATTGAAGACGCTATCGTCTTCATAGGACTATCGCGGTACGTTGAGATTTGGGACAGAAACAAATGGCTTAGTTATCGAAAGGGTTTAGAAAAGAATATCGATTCGATTTCAAAGAGGCTAGTTAAAAAAGAGGGTGATAAAGGCGATAAGTAAATTTCATACGCCGGTACTTTTAAAAGAGGTAATAGATCTTTTACAAGTTAAAGCTGGTAAAAATTACATTGACGCGACCATCGGAGGCGGTGGCCACGCGGAAGCTATTGTATCTCTTGGGGGAAAAGTTTTAGGGATAGATGCAGATCAAGATGCGTTGGACTATGTTCAAAATACTCTCAAATCGGAAATCGCAAACGGGGAGCTGGTTTTGACAAAAGGGAATTTCAGTAATTTAGCAGACATTGCACATTTAAATAATTTTGATTTGGTTAGCGGAATTTTATTTGATTTGGGAGTTTCTTCCCACCAGGTAGACACTGCTGGCAGGGGATTCAGTTTTTTGAAAGAGGGACCGCTGGATATGCGGATGGATAAGAATTTAGGTGTCACGGCGGAAACTCTGGTGAATCTTTTGGAGAAAGGAGAACTTTATGATTTATTTAATAAACTTGGTCAGGAGCATCGTGCTTGGGCCGTTTCTAATAGTATTGTTGGGGCCCGTCGAGTAAAAGCAATACAGACGACCCAAGAGTTGGCCGATGTTGTTGCCAAGGCCTATGGGATGACAGGGAAAGTTTCGGATTTTACCAAAAATAGAATCAATCAAAAGGTCTTTCAGGCTTTACGGATAGCGGTAAATAACGAGCTTGAAAATATCCAAATTGCCCTGCCGCAAGCTTTAAAACTTGCGGAGGGAAAAGGAAGAATTGCGGTAATCAGCTTTCATTCCTTGGAGGACAGGATAGTCAAAAAGACTTTTAAGGATTTTGCCGAAAAGGGCTTGGGGAAAATAATTACCGAAAAACCGGTCGAGGCGGGGAAAAAAGAACGGGAACAAAATTCTCGCTCAAGAGGCGCAAAGTTAAGAGTCTTTGAAAAAAAATAATATGCAAAAACCAATTTTACTGATCGGAATCTTAGCCTTAATAGTTTTTGGGCTATCAAT
Source organism: Candidatus Levyibacteriota bacterium (assembly GCA_049520155.1). Taxonomy (GTDB): domain Bacteria; phylum Patescibacteriota; class Microgenomatia; order Levybacterales; family UBA12049; genus DATKGX01. Next base: position 1,032 of record JBEKQB010000052.1, on the reverse strand, counting down.
AGTGAGAATTTATATCTCTAATCAGGTGGCAACTTCTGGGGTTGAGCTTGGGCAAATTCAACAACAAATTGACGCCTATAAAATGCAAAATATGCTCCTTTCTGAAGATCTTTATACAAAGTCTTCACTGACAAATATTGCCCAAGAAGCTTCCGAAGAGGGTTTTGTCGAGCAAAAAACAGACTTTGTTTTAAACGGTCAAGCACCGGTTGCTTATAAACAATGACATGGAGATATCGCTTCGTATTCTTGGGATTAGTTTGCTTATTTCTTCTGGTCGTCGCAAGACTTTTCTATTGGCAGGTAGTTAAAGCTCAAGAACTTTCGCTACTCGGTCAACAGCAATACGGTACTACCACGGCGCTTGTCCCCGAAAGGGGCAAGATTGAAACTTCGGACGGATTTCCTCTGGCCGCCAATAGAATTTCCTATCTGGTTTTTGCCAATCCGAAAGAAATAACTAACAAGGATGCGGTGGCTACTGTTTTAGCTTCGACTTTACAATTGGACATTGCTTCGGTTAGTGCCAATCTTGCGCTGGACCGTTTTTGGGTGCCGATAGCTTCGGGTGTAGATATAAAAACAAAGCAGAAGTTGGAGCAAATGAATTTGCCAGGAATTGGTTTTGACAATCAATATCAGAGATTTTATCCCGAAGCTTCGATGGCTGCTCAACTGTTAGGTTTTGTCGGAAAAGACAGTGCCGGCGATGACAAGGGCTATTTTGGTCTGGAAGGATTTTACGATCGGCTGCTTCGAGGTAAAGAGGGATTGGCGGTTGAAGTTAATGATGCTTTTGGCAGGCCGATTCTGGCTGAAATGAGTCAATCTTCAGGGGAAACTGATGGGGCAAATTTAATTCTGAGCATTGATAGGTCAATCCAATTTTTGGTTGAGCAGAAACTGAAAGACGGAGTCGAGCAATATGGAGCGGCTTCAGGTATGGTAGGTATAATGGACCCAAAAACCGGCGCCATTTTGGCGATGGCGGCGTATCCTAATTTTGACCCCAGAGATTATCAGGATTATTCC
>JBEKQB010000051.1:0-4123 GCA_049520155.1 Candidatus Levyibacteriota bacterium | reverse complement strand
CATGATCTGCGGTTAATAGAAAGAGTGTATCATCAAGAGTCTCTTGCTTAAGTTTAGTTATTAAAGGCTCTTGAAGATTATCAAAAAATGTTTTTACTTCTAAGAAATATTGTTCTGATTTTGGACCATAATTATGGCCCGCCGTATCAATATTGGTCCAATATACATAGCAAAATAATGGACCATCATTATTAGTCAGAAAATCTCTTAGCTTTACTGTTAAATCGGACAGAGACTTATAGATTATTGTCTTAGATCCTCGAAATAAAACTGTTGAATAAGCACTACTTGCGTAATCCTCATTAATGAAATTATAGCTTTTTATTCCTTCAGCTAATAATTTTTCGTAAATAGTCTTCGCATCTAAAAGAATTTTGGGTGATACCCCTTCACTAATAAGCTCATCGGACTTTGCTTTTTTACCAAAATGAGAAAAAGGAAGGGTTTGAATAATCTGATCAAGCTCTTCTATATAGAGAAACCACTCAAAAAGTCCATGGCCTTGAGGCGCTAATCCAGTTGCAAGCGTTGTCAATGAAGCAGCGGTCGTTGAAGGGAAAACCGAGGTGATTGGATAAATTGCATGATTATCGAAAAGTTTTTTTAGAAATGGTGTATTTTGACTAGCCTCCTTACACTGCTCATATCCAAATCCATCGGTTAAAAATAGGACTATTTTTTGTTTATCGTTGACATATTTTTTGTAAATTTTGTTCGGCAGAGTTTGTTTGCCAAAATCTAATCCGAACAATTTAAATATCGTAGGAATTACATTGTAGAGCGAATAACCGTCATAACGAGGATACAAGAAACCGTCTTTTTTATTGTCTTTGAGCTGCTTTTCTAAGTCCTGAAAAAGCATAAACTAATAACTGCCTTTCCCAAATCTTCTCAAATAAAAATCTAGAGCGCCTTTTTTCTGCCAGGGTCTGCCAGAAAGAATAATTTTGAAGCTTTCTCTAACCAGCGCCAGCTTTACTCTTAGCGGAGAATAATTGAAACCAAATAACAATCTGTTTCTAGTAATGTAATAGTCGTGAAGAGCCGAGCCGGAGCCGCCGGTAGAGCCAGCATTGAAGTGCCACAAGATTGCTTTTGGCTGGTAAAAAATTTTGAAGCCCAGTTTTTTTGTCCGCTGACTTAAGTCATTATCTTCATAATATAAAAAATATCTCTCGTCAAAAAAACCGACTTTTCCAAAAACTTCCCGTTTGATCATTTCGCAACAACCGCTGGCAAAACTCGTCTGCTCCAACTCTTCATATTGCCCCTTGTCAACTTCGTCAACCCCGCGGTGAGAAGCAAGCATATTTTCCCAGTCAATGTTTCCTCCGGCGTACCAAATAATTTTTCCTAAATCATTTTCTTTATATCTATTTTTATGAAATTCGTAGCCTTTGGCAAAATATATTTTGGGGGAAACTATTCCGCAGTTTTGTTCTGTTTGAAAAGTTTTTAGAAGCTCGACAATTAAATTTTTATCTAAAATGACATCGTTATTTAAAACAACAACATAATCCGCACTATTATCCAACGCATATTTAATTCCTAAATTTTGTCCGCCGGCAAATCCGAGGTTTTCTTCGCTTCTAATTATCTTTAAATTGAATTTTTGATATTTTTTGTCTTCGGTGAATTTATCTTTCGAAGCATTATCCACTATCACCACATTTAGCTCAAAACCTTCTGTATTTATTTCTTCCATCGATTGAAGACATGAGTAGGTATTCTGATTATTATTATAATTTACCAGTGTGACGAAAACTTTCGGCATATTTATAGTCCACGGATTTTGTTTGAAACTTTTTGCAGGTTTCTTCTTAGTGGATTTTTTAAGGCTTCCAACTTTTCTTTGGAAATCCAGTATAAAATTTCCCTTCCGGCTTTCTGAAATTCTTTTTCGGTATCCATAAGGAAATCGTCTTTATCGTATTCTTTAAATCCTTGCTCCTCCCAAAGGTAGGCGAAAATCATAAAGTGATAAAAAGCCATCAAAAGCGACAACATCAGTCCATGGAATCCGTCCTGATAACCTTTCCTGGCAAAAAACCGGCTGATAAACTCATTTAGGGGAAACCTTACGGCATCGAAATAGGAGAGCTGATATCCCTTGTCCAGATAATCTTTCGCCTCATTGGGAGCATAGATATCCACTGTTCTTCTGATAAATTGAGCAATCGTTTCATAATGATGATGGATGATAAACTCTTTTAGATACGCTGACTCGCCGTCCAGTTTTATGGGCTCATGGACGTGAGTTTTGATATACTTGCCCTTGCCTTTTTTGAAAAGCCTCAGTTGTGGATCGGGAAACCAACCGGTATGCTCTATGAATTTACCGAAGATGATATTTTTTCTGGGAATCCAATATCCATTTACCGCATTCTTCTTCTTAATTACTCCTTCTATCTCCTGCGCTAATTCTTTTGAGACTTCTTCATCGGCGTCAATACTTAAAATCCAGTCACCGGTCGCCTTTTCAAAGCCGAAATTCTTCTGCAAATCGATTTGTGCCGGATTATTTGCTTGCGAAAAAACTTTAGAGGTGTATCTCTTAGCAATTTCGGCGGTTTTATCCGATGAACCATTATCAACCACCACTATTTCATCTGCAAAAGATAACGATTTAAGACATCGCTCGATGTTTTTTTCTTCGTTGAAGGCAGAAATTACGGCTGAAACTTTACTCATTTTATTTTTAAATGTCTTAAAACAAGCCTTGCATCCGCAAGCACTTCATTTCGGGCAAAAAGGAAAATGCATAAAAAGTATACCACAGCACCCAGGCAAATCATAAAGACAAGCGAGATTAAGCTCTTTACCAGAATTGGGCTTAAGAAATATACCACCCCCCCCATTATTGCTGCCGCCAAAAAAGGGTACAGCGTTGCTTGCAAAACATTAAACTTGACATATCTTTTCGTCAGATATACTACCAATACCACCGAACAAGCAATTAAGGCCGAGGCTATCGCTACGCCGTTAAAGCCAAACAGTACGATAAAAATCGGAGTTATAACCCAGGTGGCGATGGTCCAAAAAACCATCAGATATAAAGAAATTTTTATTTTTCCGATGGCATTAAGCGCGTTGGTCAAAGGAGTTGAGATGGAAGACAACGCGGCAGTAATTGAAAAAAAAGCTAAAGATAGAATTGCCGGCTCCCATTTAAGATATTTGGGAATTAAATGGATAAAATAAGGCGAGAGCGCGACTAAGCCGACCAGCGCCGGGAAGATTAAAAAACAGGCCGCAAAAATTGATTTTTCGATTGCCCTCTCCAAAACTTCTTTTTCGTGCTGCAGCCTTGAGAAAGACGGGAAAGTGACTCTAATCACATTATCCATAATTAGCCTTAAAGGCGCATAGGCCCACTTCTGCGCAAAGCCAATAAAACCGACTTGAGCAAGCGGCAAAGCCTTACCCAGGTAAGCAACAAATAAGTCATCCTTCACTAAGGCCAAGAAACTATTGAGCTGGAAGGGAATTCCAAAAGACAAAAGTTTACGTGCTGAATCCTTAGCAAATCCAATTCCGGGTCTCCAAGGGTTAATGATATAGATTGCGATGACGCCGGAAATCCCTCTTGCCAAGACCGCGTAGGTAAAGCTAGAAATACCAAAACCCTTCATCGCCAAAACGACAGCAACAACGCTAAAAAAGAACGTCTCAACAATTTGCGGAATCACCAATTTCTCAAAATGCAAATCTCTCTCTAAGATTATCGAGGGAATTGTTTTTAAAGAAGAGAGGAAAAAAGCGACTGCTAAGGCTTGAAATAGAAAGACTCCGTCCTTGCCCAGATGATAAAAGTTACCAACAAAATTAGACAATAAAAGAGCGATCAAAACAACTGTAATTACCAGTATTTGTTGTAAGGTAAAAGTGGTAATTAAATCCTGCCTGGTAATCGCTTCTTTCTTTTGGATTAGCGCGGCAGCCAAGCCGATATCGGAAAAGTAAGAAAGGAAAGCGATGGCGGCCGAAACGACAAAATAGACGCCAAAAATGGCGGGTGTTAAAAAAATCGTCAGCAAAAAATTAGCCAGGAAACTGACTATTTGTATAACAAAAGTCCGCGAAGTCAGAGCGAAAATTCCGCGAATCGAGCGCTTGGTAATTA
>JBEKQB010000050.1:0-4363 GCA_049520155.1 Candidatus Levyibacteriota bacterium | reverse complement strand
ATCCTCGCCGACGGCAATTGAGCTATTGGAAGGAGAGTTGATTGTGGCCGAAACCGAGGAGTTTTGCGAGAAAACGGGGTAAGTGCTGGCTAAAAATGGTGCCGCAATCACGCCAACCGTCAACACCCCCATGGTCGCTAAGTGCAAAAAGGGCCGACTGTAGCGGCCTCTTTTAATCATAAAAAGCTTGACCAAAATATTCTTGTAAGTTTCAAAAATAATACTCGATGAAACCAGTCTTTCTTTTAGATAAAGGCTGAAGAAATTTAAGAATTCCGGAAATGCAGACACGAATTTTCGCGCAGGCGAAAACCAGTTAAATAATCGTCGTTTATCCATTTTGGGTGTTATAAATGCTATCAGAATAAGGCCATGGTGTCAATTTTTGAAGTAAAATTAAGTCGGTTTAAGCGAATTTAGAAACTCCTCGTTGGTTTCGGTTTTCTCCAGTTTTTCAATCAAAAGCTGGGTCCGCTCTTCTTCTCCCAGCATATAAAGCATCCGTCTCATCACGGTTAATTTCTGCAACAGCTCCGGAGCAAGAATCAATTCTTCCTGTCTGGTCCCCGAAGACTCAATGTCAATGCTTGGATAAATCCTTTTATCGGCCAGCCTCCTATCCAAGTGCAGCTCCATGTTGCCGGTACCTTTAAATTCTTCGTAGATTAAATCGTCCATTCTGGAACCAGTATCAACCAAGGCTGTCCCGATAATCGTGAGCGAACCGCCTTCCTGACAATTTCTGGCTGCGCCGAAGAACTTCTTAGCCGGCCACAAAGCGGCCGGGTCAAAACCTCCCGACAGCGTCCTGCCTGACGGGGCGACCGACAAATTGTAAGCTCTAGCTAAGCGAGTGATGGAGTCCAAAAGAATAATGACGTCTTTACCCATTTCCACCATTCTTTTCGCTCTGTCTAGTGTAATTTCGGCTACTCTGGTTTGGTCTTCCGGCGGTTCGTCAAAATTGGAAGCCACAACCTCGCCTTTAACTGAAGAGGTAATATCGGTGACCTCCTCCGGCCTTTCGCCGATTAAAGCCGCCATTAAATGCACCTTAGGAAAATTCTGCGAAATTCCGGCCGCCAACTCTTTGAGAATAGTCGTTTTGCCGGCTTTTGGCGGCGAGACAATCATCCCTCTTTGTCCAAAACCAATCGGCGCAATTAAATCAATAATTCTGGTAGACAACGGTTTTTTGCCGGTGGTTAAAACGAGTTGCTTTTTGGGATAAATTGGCACTAACTCGTCGAAATACGGCCTGTTTAAGGAATCGTCGGCGTTGACTTCGTTGACTTTTTCCACTTTTAACAATCCGAAATACCGCTCGGTGTCTTTGGGCGGACGACCAACCCCTTCCACCAAATCGCCGGGACGGAGCATAAAGCGTCTGATTTGTGATTGTGAAATGTAAATATCTCTTTGTGAAGGAATAAATCTCGGTCTTAAAAAGCCGTGGCCTTCGGGCTGAATATCCAAAAAGCCTTTGACAACCTGCGTCGGAACTGTCTGTTGTTCGTATCTGTCCTGATACTCGTGCGGGGCAATTGGTCTTGGCTCAACATGCACTGTTTGAACCGGCTCGACGGCTAATTCCGGCTCTTTTGCCACCGACTCAACTAGCGGAGTTTCCTCCTTAACTTCGCTTGGCTTTCCAACAATATCCTCTATCGAGGGTTTTTCAGCTGGTGCAGTTTTCTTTTTGACTGGCATAAATGTTATAAATCTGAAACTAAAGGGAATTTGCTTTTGAAGACTCTTAAAGCAAGCTCATTACATCACACCCTATCCTTTTTGTCAAGCCCCATTTCGTTAAAGCTACACGGGTGCGACCCCTCGGCAAATACTCCGTGAGCCGTGCGTGTATAAATAGTACTGAAAAGGCGAACGGCAAATTGCGTGGGGTCAAGAGGTATCTTTTTGTAATCCACCCACTTGACACAAGCCTATAATGTATGATATGCTCCCATCGCCCAACATGAAAAGACTATTATTGTCATTGTTTCTTTTAGGTACTTTCAGTCTCTTGCCCGCTAAGGCTTACGCCGATTGCCAGGCTTTATATGGTGGTGGACAAACCTGTACTTCTTATAATTTTTCTTTGCAAAAATTTGTCCAAGTTCCAAATCAATCTTGGGGCAATTTCGTCAATAACCTGTCTGTCAACGACCCAAAATATAGTCTTTCGCAAACCGTTAATTTCCAGATTGTGATTACCAATACCGGCTCCAACAATATTTCTAGCGTTACTATTGCTGATACTTTCCCGCAATTTGTCAGTTTCGTCGCCGGCCCTGGGAGTTTTAATACCGGTAATAACACCTTAACTTTTGTCGTCTATAATCTTAATGTCGGACAAAGCCAAACTTTTAATCTAAGCGGCAAAATTGCCAACTCGGGCGTTCCGCAAGGCATCACTTGCGTGGTTAACCAAGCCGCGGGAACCGACAATAACGGCGACACTAACACCGCTTCCAGCCAACTGTGTATTCAAAACGTCACCAACGTGACGCCAACGCCGGTAGTTTTACCGGTCGTACAAGTTAGAACTACTCCTCCAACCGGCCCAGAAATGTTGCCTTTGGCTTTACTTTTCCCGGGAGGCTTAGCGGGAATATTCTTAAGAAAAAGATCAAAAAAATTGGATTTTAAGGGGGGTGAAAAATAATGGCCAATCACGAAATAAAAAGAATGGGAAGAGTTGGAACATTAATTGCTGCTGGTGCTTTAATTCTCGAAGGATGTAGTGGCGGTACCGGAGCAACAGCAACACCCGGAACAACTAAAGCTCCTGATGGCCAACCATCAAGCCCAATTCCAACACTCGGAACACCAACCTTTGGAACAGAAGCGACTCCAAACTTAGCTATCGCGCCTGAAGTAATAAAAATTGCTTCCCCCGCTGAAGCGGCTAATAAATTTGGAGGAATAGCCTCTGATTGGGAAATTAATGAATACGGTGGAGCACATTTTAAAGATCAGGCAAAAGCTATTACCTTAAACACGAATGGGGCTGTTGTCGAGGGCTGGATTAAATCCAACATGGTCGGAGCACGAGATGCTTTAACTATTGTTGCAGATCCAACAGTTACAAAAGTTGAGATAAACGGTGGAACTTTCTGGCTTTTTGACAAACCAAGAGCTGGCTTTGAACAGGTTTTGCAACAAGTTTTAGCCAAAGAAGCCGTTCAACAACCCGATGTTACAGTCGTACCATTGTGTGCGGACTTAACTCCCATCAATACGACTGACGTAGCGGTTAAAAAAATTCCCAGCGCAACGGAAGCAGCTCAATTATTTGGGGACCCAAATGACCCTTATTCAAGTAATCCCAACAATTGGGAAATTAATGAATACGGTGGTGCACATCTTAAAGATAATCCAAACGGTGAAGCAGCTTTAGTGCACTTAAATGGAGCGACCTTGGAAGGCTGGATTAAAGCGCAAAGACAAAACGGCAGGCCTGCAATTACTTTTGTTGTACATGCAAATGTCTTAACAATGAGAATTGACGGCGGAACATTTTGGAATTTTACAAACCAAGATGGAGGTTTTCAACAATTATTAGGACAAGTACAAGCTAAAGAAGCAGTTGAACAACCCGACGTTAATGTCCTCCCAGCTCATCTTTGCAGCGTAACCCAATAACCAGGCTAACGACGTTATGAAAAAACGGTTAATTGAAAAGTTCAATCAGCCTAACTCTTTGGTGGTCATTTCCGGCTACCCAAAGAAAAAACAGACGTATAGCCAAGGCGTGTGTGCAGTTTCTTCTTTCACCAAAAATACCCTTTCTAAATTGCAACATGAAAATAGCTTTCAAAAAATAATTGTTCTAGCGCCGACCATCCATGCCAGAGAAATTTACGAGGAAGACGGTATTTTGGTTGTACGCTGCTTTAAAAGGAATTCTCCCCTTTCCTACGTTGGCTTGCTAAAAGCTATTTTACGCTTTGGCAGAGTTACTAATATCTTAATTGAATTCGAATTTGCCTCTTTTGGGAATACCTTTATGACAAGTTTACTGATTCCGATAGTGTGGTTGCTGTTCCTGCTCGGAAAAAATTTGGTTTTGGTTATCCATCAGGTTGTGTCAGATATTCAGAGCTTGTCCGGCCATATTGGAGTTGAAAAGCGAAGCTTAAAAATGCAATTTCTCGGTTTTTCGCTTGGGTTATTTTATGCCTTATTAACCATACCGGCCAAAAAAATTGTTGTCCTCGAAGAGGAATTTAAACATAAACTAAGCCGCTTTGTTAATAAAGACAAAATTATTGTTATTCCCCACGGAATTGATACTAATATCAAAATTGTCGATAGACAGTCTGCCAGAAAAAAACTGGGCATACTGTCTATCGACAATTTT
>JBEKQB010000049.1:0-4365 GCA_049520155.1 Candidatus Levyibacteriota bacterium | reverse complement strand
TCGACTCTTGTCGGAGGTCTTCAGTCTCTTCTAAAATCTCGTTCAATTTCTCCATGTCTTCGCCTTTCAAATTCTCTTTTTCGTCTTTGACGACCTCTTCGATGTCTTCGGCGATGGTGTCGGCTGCTTCTTTGGTGCGTTCTTCCAGTGCTTCAATCGTTTCCTCCTGCTGGTCGGTTTTCCGGTATTCCTTACCAAAGAAAAAGGCGAGCGGGGAAATCAGCAAAAGCGAGCCTAATTTTAAGGAATTGACGAATAAATCGCCTTTAATTGCGTCGGGCACAAAAACCAGAATTACGCCCAATACAAATACAAAAGTGACCGAGGGTTCAAAGACAAAAGCGATGCCAAAACCTAAGAAGTACAACAGGAAAAACAGGACGGAGTCAATCGAGCCGGTGGAAAAAATCAAGAGCAGAATGACGGTGTTCAAAAAGAAAATTCCCCACGGTCCTTCGCCGCCCATCGCCAGAAAACCTTTGCCTTTTTTCCGAGCCGAAAGGAGGATATAAAAAACAATTAGCAGTCCGCTCAAGGGCACGGTGTAGGCGATAAGCGGCGTTTCTTTCCAGACAAAAACAAAAACAAAGGACAAAACCAAAACCAGACTTTGTAGAAGAATCTTCATAGTTCTATCGTAGGCAATCTTGGAGATAAATTCAAGTCTAACACTTAATTTGTATAGAATCTGGAAACTTGATATACTTTTGGCGACGATTAATTGTTAAATTGTTTCATTGTTGAATTATTTTAGTCTTAGCAATATAACAATTGAGCAATGCTAACAATAATTTATTTATGAAAAGATATTTTCCCAGCGAAATTGAAAAAAAGTGGCAGGCAAAATGGCAAAAAGACGGTCTGTATAAGTTTGACGAGTCTCTGAAAGCCCCCAAGTATTATAATCTGGTTGAGCTTCCATATCCTTCTGGCGATTTACACATGGGTCATTGGTTTGCCTTTGCGCCGGCCGATGCTCACGCTCGCTATAAAAGAATGAACGGCTTCAATGTTTTCTTCCCCAACGGCTTTGATGCTTTCGGTTTGCCGGCGGAAAATGCGGCCATCAAGCGGGGAGTGCATCCCAAAGATTGGACGCTTAAAAATATCGAAGTTATGAAGAAGCAATTTGCGACGATGGGTACAATGATTGACTGGTCGCACGAAGTAATTACCTGTTTACCCGAATTTTACCGCTGGAATCAATGGGTATTTTTAAAAATGTTTGAAAAAGGGGTTGCTTACCGTGGAAAAGCCCTATCAAACTGGTGTCCAACCGATCAAACCGTGTTGGCAAACGAACATATCGAAAATGGCAAATGCTGGCGCTGCGGTACGGAAGTAATTCAGAAAGAAGTCGAGCAGTGGTTTCTTAGAATTACTAAATACGCCGACGATTTAATCTGGCCGGAAGATCCGGAAGTTGATTGGCCAAAGCAAGTACGCGAGGGGCAAAATAATTGGATCGGCAGAAGCGAAGGAATGTTACTCCTATTTCCAATTCTCAATTCTCAATTCTCAATTGAGGTTTTCACGACCAGGCCGGAGACGACCGACGGGGCAACTTTTATGGTGGTAGCGCCGGAGCACCCGTTTGCCCAAAGTATCCAAACTAAAGAAGTTCAGGATTACATCAAGCAAGCGCAAAAGAAAACAGAGATGGAGCGTAAAGAAGATCGGACCAAATCCGGAGTGTTCAGCGGAAAATATGTAGGGAATCCGGTGACGGGCAAAGAAATTCCGGTTTGGATTGCCGATTATGTCTTGGCGGGTTACGGAACCGGAGCGATTATGGCAGTGCCGTTTGCCGACCAAAGAGACAGGGAATTTGCCGAAAAATTCAAGTTGCCGATTGTTGAGACTTCGTTTCAGGCCAAACCCGAGGGCAAAAAAATGGTCAACTATCATTTACGCGATTGGTCGGTTTCTAGACAACGCTATTGGGGGACGCCGGTGCCGATTATTCATTGTGAAAAATGCGGCTTAGTGCCGGTGTCTTATGCAAAATTGCCGGTGGAACTACCGTATAACGTCGATTACGCGCCTAAAGGTAGGCCGCCACTGGCTACTGACGAGCAGTGGCTTAATATCGCTTGCCCAAAATGCGGCGGCAAAGCCAAACGCGACGCGGAGACGCTCGACACCTTTTTTGACAGCGCCTGGTACTACTACCGTTACTGCTCACCGGATTTAAAAAACGGGCCGTTCGATAAAGCAGAAGTGGCAAAATTAATGCCGATTGACGTTTATTTCGGTGGAGCAGAGCATACTTTGGGGCACACTTTGTATGCCCGGTTTTTCACGAAGTTTTTCAAAGACATAGGATTGGTCGAATTTGGTGAATTTGCCAAAAAGCGGGTGCAGCACGGGGTTATTCTTGGTCCGGACGGTAACAGGATGAGTAAAAGCAAAGGGAACGTGGTTAATCCCGACGATGTAGTCAAAGAATACGGCGCCGATGCGGTCAGACTTTATCTTTGCTTTATGATGCCTTATGAGGCGACCGCTGCCTGGTCAACTTCGGCCATTTCGGGAATTTACCGCTTCTTAAAAAGAGTTTGGGAACTTCAAGAAAAAGTTCACGACTTGGAATTGTCTCAGTCCGACCTAACACAAATGCATAAGACAATCAAAAAGGTGGGGGATGACCTCAATACTTTTCAGTTTAACACTGCCGTGGCTGCGCTTATGACCTGGTTAAATTACTTAAGTGTCAAAGAAAAAGTTGGCAAAGAAGAATACGTTACTCTTTTAAAGCTGCTGGCACCATTTGCGCCATATATTGCAGAGGAGCTTTATCAGTCGACGGGTCCAAGTGATAACTCGGTCCATTTACAACAGTGGCCGGCATATCAGTCTAAATACCTAATTGAAGAAATGGTATCAATCGTAGTTCAAGTCAACGGAAAGCTGCGGGATACAATTGAGATTCAAAATACGAAAATTAAACAACAAGATAAAATTGAAGAAGCGGCAAAACATAGTCTAAAGGTATCAAAGTACATTGAAAATCAGCCAATTAAGAAAGTAATTTACGTCGAAGGAAAGTTAATTAATTTTGTGGTCAGTTAATTGCTGAGGCCACTTATAAAAATTCGAGGTCCTGTCTTCAAGCGATAATCGCGAAGCGATGTCTTGCCAAGTCTTTCCTCATGCTTTCAAATTTTCAGCGTTAATTAATTCACGACTTGCGAAACAGGAGTAGGGGAGATTTGAGCGAAATGCTCGTGGACAATAGTTGGTGCGCCTTCAATAACCGGTAGAGTAAAGTAAATCGTCGTGCCTTTGTTCGGCCCCGCGGAAATGACGCCGACAGTGCCGCCGTGTGCCTCTACGATACCTTTTGTAATATATAAGCCTAGACCAGTGCCCTTTTTAGCCAGCTGGTGGGGCGTGGTGCGGATTTGGTAATACTTGGAGAATAAATCTTTTTGCTCGTCTTCGGGAATGCCGATGCCGTTGTCGGTTACAGCAACAGTCAATCCGTCGTCAGTATTTTTCACCGACACAACGATTTTTCCATTCACCGGCGTAAATTTAAGACTGTTGGAAATCAAATTATTCAGCGCTTGGGTAATGCGCAGTGGGTCAATCTCCATTTTTGGCAGAGGCGAGGAAATTTCGGTGGAAAGAAAAATCTGTTTTTTGCGCGCTTCGGGCAGAAAGGGTTCGACCGCATCTTCAATCACTTCACCGATGTCCGAAGTTGCCTTATTGATGCTGAATTTACCGGTTTCAATTTTGGCGGCGTCCAAAACTTGGCCAATTTGTCCCAGTAAATTCTTGGATTGCTGGTCAATAATGGCTAAAAACTTTTTTTCCTCGCCCTTGTCTATATTGCTATTTTCGTCCAACAGCTGCGTCATTAGCTCCGCCGAATCTTTAATGGCGGTTAGAGGAGCTCTTAATTCGTGAACCATCATATTAGTAAAATCTTCTTTGATCGCGGCAATACTTTTTTCAATCGTGATATCGTGTAAGAGAATTGAGGCGCCCAGCGGCTTATTCAACTCATTTCTGTTGGCGCTTAACACCGGCGTAATAAAGATTTGGAAGATTTTATCATTAATTGTTACTTCTTTCTCTTCGACTAAAGTGTTTTTTGTCAGTGACTCATTGATTTTATCCAAAAGATTATATTGTTTACCAAGTGAAATCAGGATATCGGTAAAGACCGGATTGGCGGTTTTTAGGCCCAAGAAAGTTTTAGCTGCGTCGTTAATAACCAATAAATTATTATTGGTATCGGTCATAAAAACGCCGTCGGCAAGGCTGGAAATCATGGCCATCAGTTTGCCCTTTTCGATTTCCAGGACATTTTTCAGTTTCAAAAGGGCGCTAGAGGCTTGGTCGACAATTTGGTAG
>JBEKQB010000048.1:0-4501 GCA_049520155.1 Candidatus Levyibacteriota bacterium | reverse complement strand
GGGCTTTGTGCGGTAGCGGCGGCAAAAGCTTACAGGGCGAAAAAAGTAATTGCGATTAATCGCGGCGAATACAGAAGGAATTTGGCCAAAAAAATGGGAGCGGATGAAATTTACGATAAGTTGCCGGGAAAATATCTAAATCAAATAGATGTAGTTTTGGAAATGTCGGGAAATGATATGGCTATTCAAACCGCTTTTGAAGCAGTCAGGATTGCGGGAACGGTGATAATTTTTGGTATTCCCAAAAAAGACATTACGTTAAATTTCGGCAAATATTTTATCGATAAAGAGGTAACCGTTAAAGGCGTTTTTGGCCGACAGATTTGGGAGAGTTGGCATCAAGTTTCAGAACTTTTGGTTAGCGGTAAAGTTGATTTAGCAAAAATAATTACTCACCGCTTTAAGCTTTCCGATTTTGAGAAAGCGATGGAGGCCATGAAATCCGGTGAGTGCGGAAAAGTGCTTTTAATCCCATGATAATTGACGATTTTTATAAACAACTTGAGGAAGTAACTAAATCGGGAAGTTCTCCCCAGATTATTGAATCGGGGCAAGGAGCATACTTAACCATTGGCGGCGTTAAAAAATTAAACTTTTGTTCCAGCCATTATTTGGGGCTAGCAGAGCATCCGCGGCTGAAAAAAGCGGCTCAAGAAGCGATAGAAAAATATGGACTCGGAACGGGTTATCGGACTTTGGCGGGAACTCACACGCTACACTTAAAACTCGAAGAAGCAATAGCCAAGTTTAAAGGCACAGAGGCGGCGGTGGTTTTTTCTAGCGCCTACATGGCTAACGCGGCAGCGATACAAACGATTATCGGCAAGGAAGATCTTGTGATTTCGGATGAATTAAACCATGCATCAATTATTGATGCAGTAAGGCTGTCGGGTGTAAAGAATAAGTTCATTTATAAACACGGAGACACGAAGGATTTGGAACTAAAATTAAAAGAAGCGCAAAAACTTATCAAGGCTCCAAAATCTGATGGTCAACTGCCGGTAGTTTTAATTGTTACCGATGGAGTTTTTTCGATGGATGGGGATTTAGCACCACTGCCAGAAATTGTTAGGCTGGCAAAACAAGATGGTGCCTTAACGATGGTTGATGATGCTCATGGTGAAGGTGTAATGGGGAAAGGCGGGAGAGGCGTAGTTGACCATTTTGGTTTAGTTGGAGAAATTGACATAGAAATTGGTAGTCTTTCCAAAGCGTTTTCGGTGATTGGCGGCTTTATTGCCGGTAAAAAAACTTTGATTGATTACTATAATTTAAAGGCAAGACAAAGACTTTTTTCAATTGCCCCAACCATTCCCGATACAGCAGCTTCTTTAGAAGCGGTCAATATTTTACTCGAGTCCGATGAGTTGGTAAAAAAACTTTGGGATAACACAAAATATCTAAGAGCGGAGTTTGGCAAACTTGGTTTTGATACCGGCCATCCGGAAAGTCCGATTACGCCGGTGATGCTGGGTGATGAAGAATTGGCAAAAACTTTTAGTGCCAAGTTGTTTGAAGAAAATGTTTTTGCTACCCCGATTCTTTTCCCGATGGTCGCTAAAGGCAAAGCGAGAGTCCGCGTTATTCCGTCGGCTGCTCACTCAAAAGCAGACCTAGATTTAGGCGTACGCGCCTTTGCAAAAGTGGCAAAAGAGCTGAAAGTGCTATAAAATCCTCTTATGGGGAAATTTAATCTGGTTGTTTGTGGTGGGACTTTTGATTTGTTCCACGCTGGTCACAAAGCCTTTCTTAAAGATGCTCTCGCCAGCTCGGAAAAAGTTCTCTTGGGAATTACCGACGATGGCTATATCCAAAATCGCAAGAATGGATTAGGAATTGAAGATTTTCAAACCCGTAAATTTGCTGTTGAGCAGTTTTTGAGTTCCATTCACGCCAGCGATAGAGTTAAAATCGTTGGAATCAGTAGCGCCTACGATCCATATTTAGAAACTTCCACCGATTATCAAGCGATTATTGTAACTGAACAAACGGAAAATGTGGCCGCAGAAATTAATGTTAAACGTCAACAAAATAATATTCCCCAACTAGGGATAGTTATTTCATCAATGAAAAAAGCTCAAGATGGTGGATTGATTTCTTCGACCAGAATACGAAACGGCGAAATCAATCGTGACGGCAGATTATATTTAAACCCACAGTGGCAAAATAAAAAACTTATTCTTCCCGAAAAATTACGTGTACAGTTACAAAAACCTTGGGGAGAAGTGCTTGATGAGATTCCGCAAGATATCAATGGCACAAAAACAGTTGTAGTTGGAGATGCAACCGCGCAAAAGTTCAATCAAAAAAATATTGGCCAATTTTTATCAATCGTCGATTTTTTAATCCATCGGGAAAGAAAATTCAATCAACTTACGGAGCTGGGTTTTGACCGTCAAAACATTCAGAAAGTAAACAATCCTCCCAAAATGGTAACACCAGAACTTTTTCTTGTAGTACAATCAGTGTTCAATTCCAGACAGAGGACTGTAATTTTAATTGACGGAGAAGATGATTTAGCGGTTTTGCCGGTTTTGTTAATCGCGCCGCTTGGGTTCAACATCTTTTATGGACAACCAAATGAGGGGCTAGTGCGGATTTTAGTTACGGAAGAAAA
This sequence comes from Candidatus Levyibacteriota bacterium, assembly GCA_049520155.1. Lineage (GTDB taxonomy): Bacteria > Patescibacteriota > Microgenomatia > Levybacterales > UBA12049 > DATKGX01. The sequence continues at coordinate 1,884 of JBEKQB010000048.1, read as the reverse complement.
TAAAGAAAAAGTTTATCAACTGACAGAGAGTTTTGATAAAGCCTAAGCTTTCATAATTTGTGCTTATCTTGTAGAATAGTGTTATGTTTTGGGCAGATAAAGTTGCAGAGGACATTATAACTTCGGGCAAACATAAGCCCTACTGGGTTGATGATATGAAAACCCCTTCGGGGTTTTCTCACGTTGGTTCTCTGATGGGGCCGGTAATTCATAGTATGATTTTTCGAGCTTTAAAAGATGCCGGCCAAAAAACAACTTACACTTTTGTTATCAACGATTTCGATACCATGGATGAACTCTCCCCGCAGTTAAAAGAAGATTTTAGACAATATATGGGTATGTCTCTTAAGCAGGTTCCTTCTCCTGTTTCAGAGTATACAAATTTAGCGGACTATTTTGCCGGCGATTTTATTAGCTCAATTCAAAGTTTAGGCGTAGAAGCGAAAATTCTTTCGTCCTGGGAGCTTTATCATCAGGGAAAATTTGATAGCGAAATTAAAGACGCCTTAGACAATGCCGAAAAAATTCAGGATATTTATCAGAAAATTTCCGGAAGCAACAAAAAAGCTGCGGGTTGGTTGCCTTTTCAAGTTATTTGCGAAAAATGTGGGAAATTGGGAACGACAAAAGTTTTTGCCTGGGACGGGAAAAAAGTTTCCTATAGATGTGAACCTAATCTGGTCAAATGGGCTCAAGGTTGTGCTCATGAAGGGAAAATTTCCCCGTTTGGCGGCACGGGCAAGCTTCCGTGGAAAGTAGATTGGGCAGCGCATTGGAAAGTAATCGGCGTCACAGTCGAAGGAGCAGGAAAGGACCATGCCTCAGCGGGGGGTTCATACGACATTGCAATGGCAATTTGCAAAGAAGTATTTAAATACGAAACGCCGTTCAAACTTCCTTATGAATTTATCTTAATCGGTGGCAAAAAAATGTCTTCCTCCAAAGGCGTGGGTTTAAAAGCCCATGATTTAGTTAAAATTTTACCTCCCGAAGTTGGCCGGTTTTTGTTTGCCAGAGCAGGGATTAAATCGCAAAGTAACTTTGACCCGGTAGAGACAAACGCTATTCCGGTTCTTTTTGACGATTATCAAAAAGCCGCCGATGCATATTTCAATAATGGGGATAAAGATTTAGCAAGAGCTTTTGAGTTATCACAGGTAGGAAAAATTCAGAAACCTCCGGCAATTAGATTCTCGGTACTGGCACAATGGGTACAAATGCCTAACATGGAAGAGGAAATTAAGAGAGAAGAACTCGGAGAATGGGCAAAATACGCCAGGGTTTGGGTGGAAAAATTCGCACCCGAAAATGACAAGTTTACAATCCAAAAAACCGTTCCCGCAACAGTTCAAAATTTATCAAATGCGCAAAAAACATTCTTAAAAAAAGTGACGGGAGAGTTGGATAAAAAATGGAACGGCGAGGAATTCCAAACCAGAATTTATGATATCGGTAAAGAAATGGGGCTAAACGGAAAAGAGGCTTTTGCGGCAATCTATCTTTCCCTAATCGGAAAAGACCATGGGCCAAAAGCGGCCTGGCTAATATTGTCTTTAGATAATGAATTTGTGAAGAAAAGATTCAATGAAGCCTCAGAATAGATTATTAATTGCCACGAAAAACCAGGGAAAAGTTGGGGAGTTTAAAGAATTCTTAAAAGACTTGCCATTTGAAATAGTTTCTCTTAAGGACATAAGCATCAAGGAAGACATCGAGGAAAACGGAAAAACTTACCAGGAAAATTCGCAGAAAAAAGCCTTATTTTTTGCTAAATTAACTAGTCTTCCGACAATTGCCGATGACGGAGGAATAGAAATAGTCGCTTTGAATAATGATCCGGGAATAAAATCTAGGAGATGGTTGGGGCACGAAGCAACAGACGAA